>JACCZI010000177.1 GCA_013696015.1 Nocardioidaceae bacterium | reverse complement strand
TCGTGGAAGATCGCGTTGATCCCGAGGACCTTCAAACCCAACCCCTCTCGCCCGTCGCTGCCGAGGTAGTACCGACGGGGAGGAGTGCCCACTTCTCCGGGTGAGAAACGCTGCTCCGCCGAAAAGCCCTTCTCGGGCGGCGGCAAAGCCATCGAGACCCACCATTGGGCACACGTTGCATGAATGGCACACGTCGGGGCACGAACAACCCCGTGAAGGTCTCGGTCGTCGGCACGGGCTACCTCGGGGCCACGCACGCCGCCTGCCTGTCGGCGCTCGGCCACGACGTCGTCGGTATCGACTGCGACCCCCGGCGGGCTGAGGCGCTGGCTCACGGCAGGCTCCCGTTCCACGAACCGGGGCTGGCCGCAGTGCTAGGCGAGGGGCTCGCGTCCGGGCGGTTGCGCTTCACCACTGACCTCGACTCCGCGACCACCGCCCAGGTGCACTTCATCTGCGTCGGTACGCCGCAGCGACCGGGAAGCCAACAGGCGGACCTGTCGTACGTCTGGGACGTCGTCGCTGCGCTCGGCCCGCGGCTGCGCCGTCCCTGCCTGGTCGTCGGGAAGTCGACCGTGCCGGTCGGCACGGCGGCGCGCATTGCAGACCGGCTGCGGACCCTGGCGCCGGTCGCGGGCGACGCCGAGGTCGCCTGGAACCCGGAGTTCCTCCGCGAAGGCCACGCAGTGGAGGACTCCTTGTCACCGGACCGGCTGGTCTTCGGCGTCCAGAGCGACGAGGCGGACCAGATCCTGCGTGACCTGTATGCGTCCTTGATCGCACGAGGCATTCCGGTAGTACGCACCGATCTGGCGACGGCCGAGCTCGCCAAGGCGTCGGCCAACGTCATGCTGGCGACCCGCGTGTCGCTGGTGAACCTGCTCGCGGAGGTGTGTGAGGCCGCCGATGCCGACGTCGGCGACCTGATCGAGGTGCTCGGGCACGACGCCCGCATCGGGCCCCTGTACCTCCGTCCCGGCGTCGGCTACGGCGGCGGCTGCCTGCCCAAGGACACCCGGGCCTTCATCGCCCGGGCGGCAGAGCTCGGGGTGGTGGAGTCCGGGTCGCTGCTTCGCGAGGTGGATGCCCTGAACATGCGGCAACGGGCACGCACCGTCGACCTGACGCGCAGGCTGCTGGACCGGTCGCCGGCCGAGTCCTCGGTGGCCGTGCTTGGCGCGGCGTTCAAGGCCGGTTCGGACGACGTGCGCGACTCACCGGCACTGGACATCGCCACGACACTCCACCGGCAGGGGGTCCCGGTCCGCGTCTATGACCCGGCTGCACTGGAAAGCGCCCGCCGGGTCCGGCCGGAGCTGGCGTACACGTCGACCCTGCACGACGCCTGCCAGGATGCCGACGTGACGCTCGTGCTCACCGAGTGGGCGGAGTTCTCCGGCGTGGACCCCGTCTCGCTCGCCGACGTGGTGCGTCGCCCCGTTGTGGTGGACGGTCGGCTGGTGCTCGACGCCGACAAGTGGCGCGCGGCCGGATGGCGGGTTCACGCCCTGGGTCGCGGGCCGCGGTCGGCTCCGGCGTGAGCCGGCGCATCCTGCTCTGGCACGTCCACGGCTCCTGGACCACCTCGTTCGTGCAGGGCAGCCACGAGTACCTGCTGCCCGTGACACCGGACCGCGACGCCGACGGGCTGGGCCGGGCGCGCACCTGGGACTGGCCGCCCGACGCGGCCGAGGTGACCCCTGAACGGCTGCGCGACCTCGACCTCGACCTGGTCGTGCTGCAACGACCGCAGGAGCTCGACCTTGTGGCGCAGTGGACCGGTCGCCGTCCCGGCGTGGACCTGCCGGCGGTCTACCTGGAGCACAACACACCGGGGGGTGCCATCCCGTACACCCGACATCCGCTCGCCGACTCGCCCGACATCCCGATCGTGCACGTCACGCACTTCAACCGGCTGTTCTGGGACTGCGGGTCGACGCCGACGTACGTCATCGAGCACGGCGTGGTCGATCCCGGGCACCGCTACTCCGGGGAATGGGCCCGGGCCGCCGTCGCGATCAACGATCCGGTGCGGCGGGGTCGTGCCGTCGGCACCGACCTGTTGCCGCAGCTAGCGCAGGCGGCGCCGCTCGACGTCTTCGGTATCCGGGTCGGGCTGTTGAGCGGTTCCGTCCCAGCCGACCGGCTGTGGACGTTCGACGACCTCAGCCAGGCCGACATGCACGATGAGATGGCCCGGCGTCGGGTGTACGTCCACACCGCCCGGTGGACCTCGTTGGGCCTGTCGCTGCTCGAGGCGATGCACCTCGGGATGCCGGTCGTCGCGTTGGCCACGACAGAGGTCGTGGCAGCTGTCCCACCGCAGGCCGGGGTGGTCTCGACGCGGCCGGACGTCCTGGCCGACGCAATCCTCCAGTTCGTTCGCGACCCGGCTGCGGCGGAGGTCACCGGGACTGCCGCCCGTGCGGCCGCTCTGGAGCACTACGGCCTGGCCCGGTTCCTCGCAGACTGGGACATGCTGATCGAGGGGATTCTGACCGACCCCGCAGGGCGTCGTGGCGAGTGACGTTGAGCGTCCGATGCGGCCTCAGGCGGACTTGCGGGCGGCCGCCTTCTTGGTGGTCGACTTCTTGGTGGTGGACTTCTTCGCGGTCGCCTTGGGAGCCGCGCCCTTCGTGGCCGGATCCTTCTTCGGCGCCGGCGTTTTCTTGGCCGGCGGGTCTGTCGGGGTGGCCCCCTGGGGTGAGGTGTTGGCAGTCTGGCGGGACTCCTGGGCACGCTGGACGCTGCGCTGCAGGGCGGTCATCAGGTCGACCACCTCGGCGTCGTCCCTGCCGGTGTCCTTCGGCGCCAGGTCCGAGACGTCGCCGCCGCTGACCTTCGTGTCGATGAGCTGCTCGAGCGCCGCCTTGTATTCGTCCTCGAACTGGTCGGGGTTGAAGTCGCTGACCAGGCTGGCGACCAGCGAGCTGGCCATCTGCACCTCCTGCGGCCGCAGCTCCACCTCGGCGTCGAGGATGTCGAACGCGGGTTCGCGGATCTCGTCCGGCCACAGCATCGTTTGCAGCACGATGGCCTTGCCTCGCACCCGCAGCACTGCCAGCGTCTCACGCTGGCGCAGGGCGACCTTGACGATCGCCATCCGGTCGGTCTCGAGCAGGGCCTCGCGCAGCAACGCGTACGGCTTGGCTGCCCGGCTGTCCGGTTCGAGGTAGTAGCTCTTGTCGAGCAACATCGGGTCGACCTCTCCGGCGGCGACGAACTCGACGACGTCGATCTCACGACCGGTCACGACCGGCAGGGAGTCGAAGTCCTCCTGTGTCAACATGACCAGCTTGCCGTCCGTGGTCTCGAACCCCTTGGCGATGTCGGCGTACGACACCTCCAGGCCATCCACCTCGCAGGTGCGCTTGTAGCGGACCCGGCCACCGTCCTCGCGGTGCACCTGGTGGAAGCGGATGTCGTGGTCCTGCGTCGCGGCGTACAGCTTGACGGGCACGTTCACGAGCCCGAAAGAGACGGCGCCCTTCCAGATCGAGCGCATCCTTGACCCCTTCCTCGACCCGCCGGACCCGGGCCTCGACGCACCAAGCATGGCGCGCGAAGGGCAGAATCGCCACACACCGCACGACAACGTCGCAGGAGGACGCCGGTGGCCGCCACACGTGAGGCACTCGAGATCGACGGCCGTACGGTCCGGGTGAGCAACCTGGCCAAGGTGCTGTACCCCGAGGACGGCACCACCAAGCACGACATCATCGACTACTACCTCGGCGTCGCAGACATGCTGCTCCCCCAGCTCTCCGGCCGGCCGCTGACCCGCAAGCGGTGGCCCAACGGCGTCACACACGAGGCGTTCTTCGAGAAGAACGTCCCCCGCGGCACCCCGGACTGGGTACGGACGGTGGTGCTCGACTCCCCCGGCAGCAGCAAGGGTCGGGAGACGATCAGGTACCCGATCCTGGACGGGCTGGCACCGTTGCTGTGGGTGGCGAACCTGGCGGCCCTGGAGCTGCATGTGCCGCAGTGGACGGTCGGAGCGCGCGGCGCCGTGCGCGAACCCGACCGGCTCGTCATCGACCTCGACCCGGGCGCCCCGGCAGGCCTGCCGGAGTGTGTCGAGGTCGCCCACGCGGTGCGACGGTGCCTGGAGGTGGCCGGCCTCACCGCCGTCCCGGTCACGAGCGGGAGCAAGGGACTGCAGATGTACGCACCGGTGAGCGGACGCCAGTCTGGTGAGGAGCTCCGGCAGTACGCCCGCCGGATCGCCGAGGAGCTGGAGCGCGACATGCCGGAGCTGGTGGTGTCGCGGATGACCAAGACGCTGCGCCCGGGCAAGGTGCTTCTCGACTGGAGCCAGAACAACCCAGCCAAGACGACCATCTGCCCGTACTCCCTGAGGGGCCGGCCTCGCGCCAACATCGCCTGCCCCCGCGACTGGTCCGAGCTGTCCGACCCTTCGACACTCGCGCAGGTGCACCGCAACGAGATGCCGGGCCGGTTGACAACGTACGGCGACCTCGCCGAGCCGCTGCTGCATCGCGGACCCCGCGTACCTGCCGGCTGACGAGACCTCCGCCAAGGGGGATCTCAGGTGCGGACGAGGGACTCGATCAGGTCGACCGCGGACGCCATGTCGTGGACGTGGGCCACCTGAACGGGTTGGCTCTGCCCCACAACGTCACGCCATCCCGGTCCCCCGAGCACCACGTGCTGATGACGCAGCACTCCTGAGTCAGCGGGCGAGTCGACGTCGCCGTCGGCTGGCGGGAGGGATCGCCACAAGAAGACGACCTTGGGAGCGCGCCGGACGACCGCGGCCTCCAGGGCGCCGGCGGGGGTGCGCGGTCCGAGCGCGACACTAGGAATCCGTCGCTCGGCCAGCGCGGCTTCGAGTGCGACCACCGGCAGGTAGTGCTGCTCGTCGACGGCGCTGGCCATCACCACGAGAGCGGTGACGGCCCGGTGCACTCGGCGGATCTGGGTGATGGTCCGCAGCTCGGCGCCGAGCCGCTCACTCATCAGGTGCTCGACCTCGACGCCGACCTCACCGGCGGCCCAGCGGTCTCCGATCTCCCGCAGAGCGGGCGCAAGCACTTGCGTCCATCCGGCTACCACACCCCGGCGGTCGACCACGTGGCCGCCCAGGCGGGACAGGGTCGCCGCGTCGAGCACGGTCGCAGCGCGCACCAGGGCATCGACACAGCTAACCGTCCGACGAGCCGACGTCGGTGTCTTGCGCTCGGACGGGCGCGGTGTCGAGCGCAACGCCGACTCTTCGCGGCTCAGCGCAACCTGGGCGGCCTCGGCGGCCGGGACACCCTCGTCGACGAGCCGGCTCATGAGCTCTATCCGTGAGACGTCGGTCTCGCTGTAACGCCGATGGCCGCCCTCGGTGCGGAGGCTGGGCCCCAGACCGTAGCGCCGGTCCCATGTCCGCAGGGTCGGTCCGGCGATCGCCAGCCGGGCTGCGACCGAGCCAACGCTCCACAGGGCACCGTTGACGGACGCGGGCGGAGTGTGGAGTCCGCGGTCTCGGGTACTCGGGCGCTGGTTCACAGTCACCGTCCTGTCCTCGAGAAAGGTGTGGGACTGGGCCCGGCACCACCTTCGATTGTGGGTCCGTAGTATCAAGCCCGCCACCGGAAGAGATGTTGCCCATTGCATCTGAGTCAAACTATGAGTAAGTTCTGAATCAGATTTCGGTGGCGAGGAGATACGACATGGCGAACATTGCGCGGCTGCCCCAGCCGCTCGTCGAGGCGTACGAGTGGCAGTTCGACGGGGCGTGCCGGCAGGCCGACCCCGAGCTGTTCTTCTCGCCCGAGTCCGAGCGCGGGCCGCGCCGCCGGGCGCGTGAGCGGGCCGCCAAGACCCTTTGCGCCCGGTGCCCGGTCCTCGACCACTGCCTGCGGCACGCCTTGCAGGTCAAGGAGCCGTACGGCGTCTGGGGCGGGCTGACTGCCGGCGAGCGCGCGACCTACGCCGCCGGCGCCGTCGCCTCCTGACCATCCGCGGCTAACCGCCCGACCATCCGCGGCTCACCGCCCGACCATCCGCGGCTAACCGCCCGACTATCCGCGGCTCACCGCCCGACCATCCGCGGCTCACGACGCTCAGGCTTGCGTCCCGCGGATGGGCGGATCACCGGGTTCTGTGAGAAAGACGCGCTCGACGGCGGCGCGCGACCGCCGACTCGTCCGCCGGTAGTCGTCTTGAAGTCGCTCCGAATCCGCCGCGGGGTAGCCGAGCAGCACGGCGACCGCTGCTCGCACCTGCGGGTCGGGTGGCAGAGCATCGGAGGGCCGGCCCCGCACCAACGTGATCGCATTGCGCAGCCGGCTGGCCAGCCGCCAGGCACGCGCCATCGCGACGCCATCGTCCACGTCGATCAGCTCGGCTGCGACCGCCGCGTCCAGCGCGCGGAGCGTACGCGTGGTCTGCAGTCCGAGGACGGCGTGGCCATGACGCAGCTGCAGCAGCTGTACGGCCCACTCGACGTCGGCCAACGCCCCCCGGCCCAGCTTGAGATGCGTCCCCGGGTCAGCGCCCCTGGGCAGCCGCTCGGCGTCGACGCGCGCCTTGACCCGACGGATCTCCGCGACGTCCCGCTCGCTGACCCCCCCGGCGGGCCAGCGCAGCGGCTCGATGAGTGCACTGAAGTGCCGGCGAACCTCACCGTCGCCGATGACGGGGTCCGCGCGGAGCAGGGCTTGGGCTTCCCAGGCGCTGGACCACCGGGCGTAGTAGGCCGCGTACGACGACAAAGACCTCACCAGCGGTCCCTGCCGGCCTTCGGGTCGCAGGTCGGCGTCGACGCCAAGCGCCGGGTCCGGACCGGGGGCGCTGAGGAGCTGACGCATCCGCTGTGCCACGGCGGAGGCAGCTTCGGTGGCGACCTGTTCGTCGGCGTCGGGTTCCGGCACGTGGACGAACATCACGTCCGCATCACTGCCGTAGCTGGTCTCGCGGCCACCGAGCCTGCCCATGGCCACGACTGCCAGCCGAGTCGGCAGCGGCCTGCCGGTGTCGGCCACTACGGCAGCGGACGCCGCCAACAGACCGCCGGTCAGCGTGGCGATCGCTACGTCGGTGAGCGCCTCCCCCACCGCGTCGACCTCGAGGCGGCCCAGCACGTCCGCCACGGCGATGCGGCACAGCTCGCGGCGGCGGATGGCACGCACCACTCGGATCGCTGAATCCGCGTCGGTGTGACGGGCGACCGCGGCCGCCACCTCGCCGAGCAGCTGGTCGGCGGTTCGTGGGTACAGCTCCTCGTCCCTGCCGAAGATCGCCACCGCCTCGGAGGCGCCGGCGAGCAGTCCGGTGGCGTATCTGCTGTACCCGAGCACGCGGGCCAGCTGCTCGGCCGCCGCACTCTCGTCGCGCAGCTGGCGCAGGTACCAAGGAGCGGTACCCATGCGCTCGGACAGCGTACGGAAGGCCAAGAGGGCGGCATCGGGGTCCGGACAGTCAGCGAACCACGCCAGCATCGCCGGCAGCAGCTGCCGTTGGATCGCGGCCCTCCGGGACACCCCGCTCGTCAGCGCCTCGAGGTGCCGCATGGCCGAGCTCGGATCGGCGTAGCCGAGAGCCGTCAGGCGGGCTCTAGCCGCCTCCGGCGTGAGGCGCATGCCGTGCTCCGGCAGCGCTGCGACCGCGCGAAGCAACGGCCGGTAGAACAACTTCTCGTGCAGGCGCCGGACCTCCCAGCGGTGCCGGCGCCACTCACGCTCCAGCTCCGCGGCCGGGTCGCCCAGCAGCCCCAGCCCACGACCCAGCCGGCGCAGGTCTGCCGCGGCGGTCGGGACCAGGTGCGTCCGGCGTAGCCGGTGCAGCTGCACCCGGTGCTCGAGGCTGCGCAGGAAGCGGTACGCCTCGGCCATCGCGGCGCCGTCGACCCGGCCGACGTAGCCGCCCTCGGTCAGCGCCGCGAGCGCAACCAGCGTCGTCGGGCTGCGCAGTGTCTCGTCGGTGCGACCGTGCACGAGCTGCAACAGCTGCACGGCGAACTCGACGTCGCGCAATCCACCGGGACCCAGCTTCAGCTCGCGTTCGCTGGCGCGCAGCGGGAGGTTGGCGACGACGCGTCGCCGCATCTGCTGCACCTCGGCGACAAAACCGTCCCGGTCGGCGGCCTGCCACACCAGCGGGTTCACGGCGGCGGTGTACTGCTGCCCGAGGGGAACGTCCCCGGCCACCGGACGTGCCTTGAGCAGCGCCTGGAACTCCCAGGTCCGCGCCCACGTGGCGTAGTAGGCCAGGTGGCTGTCAAGCGTGCGGACGAGCGGACCGGCCCGGCCCTCGGGCCGCAGGCCGGCGTCTACCTCCCACAGGGCTCCCTCCGCGGTGCGGACCGAGCAGATGCGCATCACGTGGGCGGCGAGCCGAGAGGCACTCTGCAGCGCCGTCGCCCCAGGTGTTCGGTCCGTGGGCTGGTGCACGAAGACGACGTCGACATCGCTGATGTAGTTGAGCTCGCGCCCGCCGGTCTTGCCGAGCGCGATGATTGCGAGCCGGCAGGCCGTCGCCGACTCACCCAGCCGCACGCGGGCGATCGCCAGTGCGGCCTCCAAGGCCGCTGCGGCGAGGTCGGCCAACACCGCTCCGACCGCCTCCAGATGCCACCCTTCGCTGAGATCACGGGCAGCGATGTGCAGCAGCCGGCGGTGGTACTCGACCCGCAGAGCGTCGACGGCCCGCGCATCGTCGAATCCGCTGACCGGAGCGGGTGCCTCCGGATCGGCGGCTACCGCCGTCAGCAGCGCTGCGCGCAGGTCGCCCGGCGAGGAAAGGAACGGCGCAGCACCGTCCGCCAGCTCCTGCCAGATCGTCGGATGACGTACGCAGAACTCCCCCAGAGCCGCACTTGTGCCGAGCACCGCCGCCAGGCGTCGGCGCAGCAGCGGATCTGCGACGAGAGCTCTGAGCAGCGGGTCGCCGGCCGCCCCGGCGAGGTCGCTCAGCGATCGCAACGCCAGGTCGGGGTCCGCGCTCGCGGCTGCGAAGGCCGCGAGGACCTCTCCGCCCAGTCGGTTGAGCGATTCGAGGCGACGGTCGCTGGCATCGCCGCTGGTGAGGCCGGCCCGAGCCAGTCGGCCCCGCCCCGACTCACCGCGTCCCCCTGACACGTCGCCGGTCACGTTGTGGAGGGTAGCGACGCCCGGCCTCGAACGGGTTCCGCTCCTGCGGACGACTCGACGCACCGGGCAGAACGATGACCACCCGGGCGAGCGTTCGGCTCCGCGCCGGCGACGCCGAGCGCGAGACGACGGCCGAGACGTTGCGCGAGGCGCACGCGGGCCGCCTCGACCTGTCGGAGCTCGGCGAGCGACTCGACGAGGCATATGCCGTGTTGTACCTCGACGAGTTGACCTCTCTCACAGCACGGGCAGCAGGCGATCCAGCTCGAACTGCGTGACTTGACGGCGGTAGTCCTGCCACTCGGCGCGCTTGTTGCGCAGGAAGAAGTCGAACACGTGCTCCCCCAGGGTCTCCGCCACCAGTTCGCTGCCCTCCATCACCCGGATCGCCTCGTCGAGGTTGTGCGGGAGCGGCTCGATGCCGAGAGCACGACGCTCCCCCTCGTTCAGTGACCACACGTCATCCTCCGCCTCTTGCGGCAGCTCGTAGCCCTTCGCGATGCCCTCCAGTCCGGCTGCGAGGAGCACGGCGTACGCGAGGTACGGATTGCAGGCCGCATCGATGGACCGAAACTCGATTCGAGTCGACTGGCCCTTGGCCGGCTTGTACATCGGGACCCGTACCAGAGCGGAACGGTTGTTGTGCCCCCAGCACACGTGCGCCGGCGCCTCACCGCCACCGACCAGTCGCTTGTAGGAGTTGACCCACTGGTTGGTGACCGCGGTGATCTCACCTGCGTGCCTGAGGACACCGGCGATGAACGACCGCCCGACGCCCGACAGCTGGTACTCGGCACCGGCCTCGAAGAACGCGTTGCGGTCCCCCTCGAACAGCGAGAGGTGAGTGTGCATCGCCGATCCGGGGTGCTCGGTGAACGGCTTGGGCATGAAGCTGGCGTACACGCCCTGGCCGAGCGCCAGCTCCTTGACCACGACACGGAAGGTCATGATGTTGTCGGCGGTCGTCAGCGCGTCGGCGTAGCGCAGGTCGATCTCCTGCTGCCCGGGTGCGCCTTCGTGGTGGCTGAACTCCACACTGATGCCCATCTCCTCGAGCATCGTGATCGCGTCCCGGCGGAAGTCCTGCCCCACCTCGTGGGCCGTGTGGTCGAAGTACCCGCTGCCGTCCACGGGCTCGGGCGGTGAGCCGTCACGCGGGCGGTCCTTCAGCAGGAAGAACTCGATCTCTGGATGCGTGTAGAACGTGAACCCCTGCTCGGCCGCCTTCGCCAGGGTCCGCTGCAGGGCGAACCGCGGGTCGGCGT
>JACCZI010000156.1 GCA_013696015.1 Nocardioidaceae bacterium | reverse complement strand
ACGGCAGCCTGCTCGACCGGCTGCGGGTGATGCTCGGTGACCGCGAGCTGTCCGTTCCGCATCGGTTGCGATCCCCGCTCGGGTACCTCCGAGACCATCCGGAGCTGACCCCCAGCGACCTGTCGCCCTGGCTGGACCCCGAGAGCCGGCTGGTGTTTGTCCGACGGCTCGTGACCGAGGGCCTGCTCGAGGTTGCGCGTTGACGCTGGTCCCCCGGTGCTCGGTTGCGAGCGAGGCCAGGGATGAACCCTTGATCGGCACGGCGTCTACCGTGACGCGCTTCCTGCTGCTCGAGGACCCCGGTCCCTGGGGGGTGGACGCGTTTCGCGACGCGCGCCTGCCTTCGGAGCTCAAGAACCGGCTAGCTCGACGGCTCCGCGAGCACGGCATCCGGCTGCTGCTGATCCGCCGCCACGGCCGCTCCCGGCCGCAGCGGCTGCGCTGCTTCGCAGCCTCGGTGTCCGCTCAGGAGTGCTGGGTTGAGACGGCCACCCTGGACAGCGCCCAGGAGGTGCTCGACCTGGACCTGGCGGCACTCGGTGAGCGGCGCAGTCTGGGGCTGCCGCGGCACGCCGGCTCGCTGTTCCTGGTCTGCACGCACGGCCGCCACGACCCGTGCTGTGCGGAGCGCGGCCGGCCCCTGGCCCGGGCGCTGTCACGCTCGCACGAGGAGCAGACCTGGGAATGCTCACATGTCGGCGGTGACCGTTTCGCCGGCAACCTTGTGGTGCTGCCGCACGGGATCTACTACGGGCGCGTCGATGCCGACTCGGGAGCGCGGCTCGCCCGTGAGTACGAGCGGGGCCGCCTGGACCTCCACCACCTTCGCGGCCGGGTGACGCAGAGCTTTGCGGCACAGGCCGCCGAGTGGTATCTGCGTGCGGCGCTGGACCGCGTCGGCATCGAGGACGTTCGGCTGCTCAGCGAGGCCAGCAGCGGTGGTCGTACGGAGGCTGTCTTCAGCGGGAACGACGGGACCGGATGGGTGGTCCGCGTTCGTACGTCGCCGGCCGCCCCCACCCGCCTCAGCTGTGCGGCGATACGACTCAGCGCCCCGCCGCGCTTCGAGCTGATCGGCGTCGAACCGCAGGCTCAGCGCCGGATGTAGTCGACGAACGCGAGGCCCTGCCCCGGCTCCCGGTGGACCTCGACCCACTGCGACCAGTCGACGTCGGGGAAGTACGTGTCGCCCGGCGGGCAGTCGTCGACCAGGGTGAGCGCCATCCGGTCGGCCCGCGGCAGCACCGACTCGAACACCCGCGTCCCGCCCACGACGAAGACCTGCTCGTCGATGGCGAGCCCCTGCTCGAGCGCCTCGTCGACGCTCGACACGACGGTGACGCCGTCGGGCCGCCAGTTTGCCCGGCTCGAGACGACCAGGGTGGTCCGCCCGGGCAGCGGACGCCCGATCGACTCGTAGGTGCGTCGGCCCATGACCAGCACGTGGCCACTCGTGAGCCGCTTGAAGCGGGCCAGGTCGGCCGGCAGGTGCCAGGGCATCCCACCGGCTGCGCCGATGACGCCGTTTGCCGCGACGGCGGCGACGAGCGTGACGGTCACGCGCCGGCGCGGGTCATACCGCGATCGGGGCCTTGATCGCCGGATGCGGGTCATAGCCGACCACCTTGACCGAGTCGAGGTCGAAGGCCGCGAGCGCGTGGCAGCCCGGGTCCAGCTCCAGCTGGGGTAGGCCCCTCGGCTGCCTGGTCAGCTGCTCACTGGCCTGCGCGAGGTGGTTGGCGTAGAGATGCGCGTCGCCGAGCGTGTGCACGAAGTCGCCCGGCCGCAGGCCGGTGACCTGGGCGACCATGTGCGTCAGGAGCGCGTACGACGCGATGTTGAACGGCACGCCGAGGAAGATGTCGGCCGAGCGCTGGTAGAGCTGGCAGGACAGGCGCCCGTCGGCGACGTAGAACTGGAACAGGGTGTGGCAGGGGGCCAACGCCATCCGTGGGATGTCGGCCACGTTCCAGGCACTGACGATGTGCCGGCGCGAGTCGGGGTCGGCGCGGATCTGCTCGACCACGGACGCGATCTGGTCGACGTGGCCCCCGTCCGGCGTCGGCCACGACCGCCACTGGTAGCCGTAGACCGGTCCGAGCTCCCCGTCGGCGTCGGCCCACTCGTCCCAGATCGTGACCCCTCGCTCGTGCAACCACCTGACGTTGGTGTCACCGCGAAGGAACCACAGGAGCTCGGCCACCACCGAGCGCAGATGCACCTTCTTGGTCGTGACGAGCGGAAAACCCGCGTCGAGGTCGAAGCGCATCTGGTGGCCGAAGACGCTGCGCGTCCCGGTGCCGGTGCGGTCGCCCTTGGCCACGCCCTCGTCGAGGACCCGGGCCAGCAGGTCGAGGTACGGCCGCATGTCGCGACGCTAGCACCGGCGGGTGTCACGGCGGGGGCGATACTTTGGCCGTATGGCATCTGCGGCTGTCCCCTTCGGGAGGGTCCTCACCGCGATGGTGACGCCCTTCGCCTCCGACGGTGCCCTCGACATCGACGCGGTCGGGCGGGTGGCCACGTATCTCGTCGACGCCGGCAACGACGGCCTGGTCATCAGCGGGACGACAGGCGAGAGCCCAACCACGTCCGACGACGAGGCCGGCCGGCTGCTGGCTGCGGTGCTGGACGCGGTCGGTGACCGGGCGTACGTCGTGGCCGGCGTCGGGACCAACGACACCGCGCACTCGGTGCGCCTCGCCAAGCAGGCGGCGCGGCTGGGCGCTCACGGAGTGCTGGTCGTCACGCCGTACTACTCCAAGCCGCCGCAGGCCGGGATCGTCGCCCACATGCGAACCGTCGCCGACGCCGCCGAAGTTCCGACGATGGTGTACGACATCCCCGGGCGCACCGGCGTGAAGCTCTCGTACGAGACCCTGCTGCGGCTTGCCGAGCACCCGGGCATCGTGGCGGTCAAGGAGGCCAGCGGCGACCTCTTCGCGGGGTCGCAGGTCATGGCCGACACACCGCTAAGCTTCTACTCCGGTGACGACGCGCTGAACCTGGCCTGGCTGGCGCAGGGGGCGGTCGGGGTTGTCTCGGTGGTCGGTCATGTCGCCGCGGGCGCGTACGTTCAGATGGTCAAGGCTGTCGACAGCGGCGACCTGGCGGCCGCGCGGGCGATCTCCGAGACCCTGATCCCGGCGGTCCGCGCGATCATGACACGAACGCAGGGAGCGATCATGGCCAAGGCAGGACTGCAGTTGCTCGGCGTCCTCGAACACCGCACGATGCGGCCACCGCTCGTGGCCGCCAGTGACGCGGAAGTGGCGGCTCTGCGTACCGACCTGGCTGCCGCAGGGTTGCTCCAGAACGTGCCGGCATGAGTCATCCGCATCCCGAGCTCGGCACGCCGCCTGCCCTGGTGGACGGTGCGCTGCGGATCACGCCCCTGGGCGGCCTGGGTGAGATCGGCCGCAACATGACCGTGTTCGAATACGCCGGCAAGCTGCTCGTCGTGGACTGCGGGGTGCTGTTCCCCGAGGACCACCATCCGGGTGTCGACCTGATCCTGCCGGACTTCGAGCCGATCCGCGGCCGGCTCGACGATGTGATCGCCATCGTGCTAACCCACGGCCACGAGGACCACATCGGCGCGGTCCCGTACCTGTTGCGCGAGCGCGGTGACATCCCTTTGGTCGGCTCGCGGCTGACGCTGGCGTTGCTCGACTCAAAGCTGCGCGAGCACCGGCTCAAGGAGACGCCACGGTACGTCGTCGCCGAGGGTGACCGTCAGACGTTCGGCCCGTTCGACTGCGAGTTCGTGGCTGTGAACCACTCGATCCCCGACGCGCTCGCTGTGGCGATCCGGACCGGCGCCGGGACCGTCTTGCACACCGGCGACTTCAAGATGGACCAGCTCCCGCTGGACGGGCGCATCACCGACCTCAGGGCGTTCGCTCGGCTGGGCGAAGCCGGTGTCGACCTGTTCATGGTGGACTCGACCAACGCCGAGGTGCCCGGCTTCACGACACCCGAGCGCGACATCGCGCCGATCCTCGACCGGGTGTTCGCGGCGAGCGAGCAGCGGGTGATCGTGGCGTGCTTCGCGTCGCATGTGCACCGCGTGCAGCAGGTCATGGACGCCGCGGTTGCCCACGACCGAAAGGTCGCCTACATCGGGCGCTCGATGGTGCGCAACATGGCGGTGGCCGGTGAGCTCGGCTACCTGCGGGTGCCCCCGGGCGTGCTGGTCGACGGGCGCGAGATCGGCGGCTACCGGCCGGACGAGCTGGTCCTCATCTCGACAGGCTCGCAGGGCGAGCCGATGTCGGCACTCTCGCGCATCGCCAACCGCAGTCACGACTCGGTGCGCATCGAGCCGGGCGACACCGTCGTACTCGCGTCGTCCCTGATACCGGGCAACGAGAACGCCGTGTACCGGGTTGTGAACGGCCTGGTGCGGTGGGGGGCGCGCGTCGTGCACAAGGGCAACGCATTGGTGCACGTGTCAGGCCACGCCAGCGCCGGTGAGCTGCTCTACTGCTACAACGTCGTACGACCGCGCAACGTGATGCCCGTGCACGGCGAGATGCGCCACCTGCACGCCAACGCCGAGCTCGCCCGAGCCACCGGCGTCCCGGCCGAGCGGGTCGTTGTGGCCGAGGACGGCGTCGTGGTCGATCTCCACGCCGGCGTGGCGCGCGTGTCCGGCAAGGTCGAGTGCGGCTACGTGTTCGTCGACGGCTCCAGCGTCGGCGACATCACCGAGACGGAGCTGAAAGACCGGCGCATCCTCGGCGACGAGGGTTTCATCTCCGTGGTCGTCGTGATCGACTCGGTGACCGGCAAGATCGTGACCGGACCGGAGATCCACGCTCGTGGCTTCAGTGATGACGGTGTCTTCAACGCGGTCCGCCCGCAGCTGGAGGAGGCGCTCGACGTCGCGGTGCGCGAGGGCGTGCGCGACAGCCAGCAGCTGCAGCAGGTCATCCGTCGCACGGTCGGCCGCTGGGTCTCCGCGACCTACCGGCGCCGCCCGATGATCATCCCCGTCGTCCTCGAGGCCTGACCGCCCGGCACCACCCCGTGGCAACCCCGTCCACGATCCGAGACTTATGACGGCATCCGCGCCGGTCGAAGCCGCGGATGGTCGGGCGAGAAGCCGCGGATGGTCGGGTGGGGCGGCGTGTGGCACGTGGGACTGATGGGATCAGGCCGTAGCCTGACGACCATGGCGACCCGGACGTCTTCCCCCGCGCGGTCGCGCACTAGCAGCAGTGCGCGGCGCCCGACGCGATCGACCCGGTCCTCGCGACCGTCGCGGGCCGGCTCCACCGCCGTCCGCCGCCGCAGCCGACCTCCTCTGGTCCCTCGCGTCCTGGCAGCGGTCGGACGTGGCGCCCGGGCGATCTGGCTCGGCATCGCTCATCTCTTCGGCACGATCGCGCGCAGCGTCGGCTCGACGGCGCGCGGGCTGGAGCCCGAGCACCGGCGCGACGGGATCGGGCTGGCGTTCGTGGGACTCGCGGTCGTCGTGGCGGCGGCGATCTGGTGGGAGCTGCCGGGGCCGGTGGGTGTCGGTGTCCGGGCCGTGGTCGCCGGTTCCATCGGTGTCCTCGGGTGGGTCCTGCCACTGGTTCTGCTGCTCGTCGCTTGGCGCACCCTGCGCCACCCCGACCGCAACGGACCCGCGGGACGCCAGATCGTCGGGTGGTCCGCCCTGACCCTCGGTGTGCTGGGCCTGATCCACATCGGCAACGGTCTGCCCCGGCCGTCCGGCGGCAGCGCCGCCATGCACGAAGCCGGCGGTGCACTCGGCTACGTCACCTCCGCGATCCTGGTGGACCTGTTCCGCACGTCGCTGGTGGCGATCCCGCTCCTGGTGCTGCTCAGCCTCTTCGGCCTGCTCGTCGTCACCGCTACCCCGGTGCATGCGGTTCCGGCCCGGGCCAGGGAGCTGCGCGATGCCCTGCTGCGCCGCACGCCTGACTCGGCTCAGGAGCAGGTTGCCGTAGAGCAGACGACCGGTTTGCGGCGGTCACGACCACGCCGCCGGGTCGGTGCATTCGTGCACGACGTGACCGGCGACGAACCGTACGACACCCCGCTGGTCGCCGGCGGCTCCACCCGTCTCGACAAGGCCGCCCCCAAATCCGATGCGGAGCACTCCGACGACGGCGTACCGCTCGAACCTCCGCCGCACACGCCGCTGCCCGCGCGCGCCGAGCAGCTCGCGCTGTCCGGCGACGTCGTCTACACGCTGCCGCCCAACGAGGTGCTCAAACCCGGCAGTCCCCACAAGGCGCGGTCGTCGGCCTCGGATGCGGTCGTCCTGTCGCTGACCGAGGTGCTCGACCAGTTCGACATCGACGCGGAGGTCACCGGCTACACACGAGGACCGACCGTGACGCGCTACGAGGTCGAGCTAGGACCGGCGGTCAAGGTCGAGAAGGTCACGACGCTCGGGCGCAATATCGCGTACTCCGTTGCCAGCGCCGACGTCCGGATCCTCTCGCCCATCCCGGGCAAGTCAGCGATCGGCATCGAGATCCCCAACGTCGACAAGGAGATGGTCTCTCTCGGCGACGTGCTGCGCTCGCCGCAGTCGCGGGGGGACCACCACCCGATGGTCGTCGGCCTCGGCAAGGACGTCGAGGGCGGGTTCGTGGTCGCCAACCTCGCCAAGATGCCGCACCTGTTGGTGGCGGGCGCCACCGGATCGGGCAAGTCGAGCTTCATCAACTCCGTCATCGCCTCGGTGCTGATGCGGTCGACGCCCGACGAGGTGCGAATGATCCTGATCGATCCCAAGCGGGTCGAGCTCACCGCGTACGAGGGCATCCCGCACCTCGTCACCCGGATCATCACCAGCCCCAAGAAAGCGTCCGAGGCACTGCAGTGGGTCGTGCGCGAGATGGACCTGCGCTACGACGACCTCGCGCAGTACGGCTTCCGCCACCTCGATGACTTCAACAAGGCCGTCCGCGCCGGGAAGGTGAAAGCGCCTCCCGGCAGCGAGCGGCAGCCGACGCCGTACCCGTACCTTCTCGTGGTGGTCGACGAGCTCGCCGACCTGATGATGGTGGCACCGCGAGACGTCGAGGACGCGGTGGTCCGCATCACACAGCTGGCCCGCGCGGCGGGGATCCACCTGGTGCTGGCGACCCAGCGGCCGAGCGTCGACGTGGTGACAGGTCTGATCAAGGCGAACGTTCCCAGCCGGTTGTCCTTCGCGACGTCCTCGCTGGCCGACAGCCGCGTCATTCTCGACCAGCCCGGCGCGGAGAAGCTCGTGGGTCAAGGTGACGGGCTGTTCCTGCCGATGGGCGCCAGCAAAGCGATGCGCATGCAGGGGGCGTGGATCACCGAGCCGGAGATCCACGCCGTCGTCCGTCACTGCACACAGCAGCTGCAACCGACCTACCGGGACGACGTCACGGCTCCCCAGCAGTCCAAACGCGAGCTCGACGGCGACATCGGTGACGACCTCGACCTGGCGCTCCAGGCGATCGAGCTCGTCGTGACCACGCAGTTCGGGTCGACGTCGATGCTGCAGCGCAAGCTGCGGGTGGGTTTTGCGAAGGCGGGGCGACTCATGGACATCCTCGAGTCGCGTGGCGTGGTCGGTCCCAGCGAGGGCTCCAAGGCACGAGACGTGCTGATCAGGCCGGACGACCTTGACGATGTGCTCCAGACGATACGGGGGGAGTGAGCAGTGGTGACGCACGACAACGTGGCGGACGAGCAGCTCATCGAGATCCGCGGCAACCGGGGGCTGTACGCACTGGTGGCGGTGGCGGCCGTGACCGCGGCGTCCGGGTACGCATACCGGGCCAGCCACGGCGGCAGCTGGCCCAGCTGGCTGATGGCCGTCGTCCTGGGTCTGGTCGCGGTCGTCCACGCCGCCTGCTGGTGGGACGCCCGGGCGCCGCGCCTCGTGGCCGACGCCCAGGGTTTGCGGCTGCGTCACGGGCGCACCTGGACCGGCACCCCGTGGGACGAGGTCGAGACGATCGAGATCGGCCGTGGCGCGGGCATGCTGCGCGACGGCAAGCTACGTATCCAGGCCGGAGGTGAGGTGCAGTCGCTGCGCTACGGCGTCAGCGCCCGAGCCACATCGGCGGATCTGCCAGCCTCGTTGCGGACGCTCGGCGCACCGGTCACAGCCGACCCGGTGCGGCCTTTCCCGCGGCACGCTGCCGAGATGGTGGAGCCCGCCGACTCGCCGACCCCGGCGGCTCCGCCCCGGCTGGTTCAGGCCGGCTCCGCTCCCGGCATGGAGCCCTCGGCGCGCCGCGCGGTCCGGGCCGACGTGCGCCGGGACGGGCCGGCCTCCGTCGCGGTTCTAGCGTTGCGCCCCGAGCCGGCAGGGTTGCCGGAGGCGAAGGCGCTGCGGGGTACGTCCGGCCGGGTGGGGCTGGTCTTGGAACCCACTGCGACGGACGAACGTCCGGCAGTCTCCGAGACCGCGGTCGCGGCCGCTCCCATCGACCCCTACCCCACCGCGCCGGCCGAGCGGCCGGTGATCGGTCCGGAGCTGACGGCGAGCCGCGAGCGGCTGCGGCTGAGCGTCGACCAGGTCGCTGACCGCACCCGGATCCGGCCGCACGTGATCGAGTCGATCGAGGTGGACGACTTCGTTCCCTGCGGCGGCGACTTCTACGCGCGCGGCCACATTCGCGCGCTGGCCCGCGTCCTCGGTCTCGACCCGGTGCCGCTGCTCGCCGCGTACGACGAGCGCTACGCCTCCGCGCCGATCAACGCGCGTCGGGTCTTCGAGGCCGAGCTGGGGACCGGGCCGACACCGGTGCTCCGGATGACCAGCGGTGGACCCAACTGGGCGGCGCTGCTCGGCGTGGTGTTGGTGCTCGCCGCCGTGTGGGGGGCAGCGAAACTGGTCACCGACACGCGACAGGACGCGTCGGCTCCCGATGCCGAACCCTCCGCGAACATCGGGCCGACGCCGCCGACCCTGGGACCGGACCGCTTCGCCGGGGTCGGTGGGTCTGCGCTCAACCGGCTGCGGCTGTCCGCCGACGGCGGCGCCAGCAGGGTCGCCGTCCGCGATGACGCCGGTGAGCTGGTGTGGCACGGCACGCTGACCGACGGGAAGACCCACACGGTGCGGGTGGCCGGATCGGCCACTGTGGTCGCTGCGGACGGCGGCGTGGTACGGGCGAACCTCAACGGCCACCCGCGAGGCCCGCTGGGTGAGCCCGGGGAGAGCGTCCAGCGCGTGCTAGGCAGCGACCGGAGCCGCTGAGCGCCTCGACGGACCAGAACTGTTCACCGCTCGGCCATACTGGTGTGGTTATGACCAGGCCCACCTCGTCCGCCGCCTCCTTGGCGCCGGCGACCCGACCCCGAGCCGCGCTGGTCACCTTGGGATGTGCCCGCAACGAGGTGGACTCCGAGGAGCTGGCCGCCCGGTTGGACGCCGGTGGCTTCGAGCTCGTCGACGACCCGGCCGCGGCCTCGGCCGTCCTGGTCAACACCTGCGGATTCGTCACGACGGCCAAGAAGGACTCGGTCGACACTTTGCTCGCGGCCGCCGACCTGAAGGGAGCGTCGGGTCCGCAGGCCGTCGTCGCGGTCGGGTGCCTGGCGCAGCGTTACGGCAGCGAGCTGGCCGATGCGCTGCCCGAGGCGGATGCGGTGCTGGGCTTCGACGACTACCCCGACATCGCGAGTCGGCTGCGGTCGGTTCTGGCGGGCACACCGCACGTCTCGCACACTCCGAGCGACCGGCGGGCGCTGCTGCCGATCACGCCGCTGGCACGGCTGACAGCCCCCGTCGCTGTGCCCGGGCACCGCGCCGCCCCGCCGGACCTACCGCCCGGTCTCGCGCCTGCATCAGGACCCCCGACCGTACGCCGGCGGCTCGACTCCGGTCCGCTCGCGCCGCTGAAGCTGGCATCCGGGTGCGACAGGCGGTGCACGTTCTGCGCGATCCCGTCCTTTCGCGGGTCGTTCGTGTCGCGGCCGCCCGGTGAGGTGCTCGCCGACGCTCGCTGGCTCGCCGCCCAGGGGGTCCGGGAGCTGTTCTGCGTCAGCGAGAACTCGACGTCGTACGGCAAGGACCTCGGTGACCTGCGGCTGCTCGAGGCCCTGCTGCCCGAGCTGGCTGCGGTGGACGGCATTACGCGGGTCCGGGTGTCCTACCTGCAGCCGGCCGAGATCCGCCCCGGCCTGATCGAGGCGATCGCGACCACGCCGGGCGTCGCCGCCTACTTCGACCTGTCCTTCCAGCACGCCTCCGCACCGGTCCTGCGGCGGATGCGACGCTTCGGCGATGCCGAGCGGTTCTTGGACCTGCTCGCGTCGGTGCGGGCACTCGCCCCCGATGCCGGCATCCGCAGCAACGTCATCGTGGGGTTCCCCGGCGAGACAGAGGCGGACGTGAGCGTGCTGACCGACTTCCTCGCTGCCGCCGAGCTGGACGTGGTAGGGGTCTTCGGCTACTCCGACGAGGACGGCACTGCGGCGGCGAAGCTGCCCGGCAAGCTCGACGAGGAGGAGGTCGCCGCACGCGTCGATGGTGTCAGCCGCCTGGTCGACGACCTTGTCGACCAGCGGGCCGCGGCTCGTCACGGCGAGGTCGTGTCGGTGCTGGTCGAGCGGCGGGACGGCAGCTGGGTCGAGGGCCGGGCCGCGCACCAGGGACCCGATGTTGACGGCATCGTACGACTGCGCGACGTGTCGTCGGACGTCGAGGTCGGTGACCTCGTACCTGCCGTCGTGTGCTCCCACTCGGGTGCAGATCTCGTCGCCGACGCCGTCGTGGCGGGCGCGCGGGGCGCCGCGTGACCCGCACGCCGGCGCCGAGCAACTGGAATCTCGCCAACGCCCTGACCGCGCTGCGGCTGGTGCTCGTGCCCGTCTTCGGCTGGCTGCTGCTCGCCGACGACGGCACTTCCGACATGCGGCGCGTCCTCGCCTGCGCTGTCTTCCTGCTGGCCGCGGTCACCGACCGCTTCGACGGTGACATCGCGCGCCGCCGCGGGCTGGTCACCGACTTCGGCAAGCTCGCCGACCCGATCGCGGACAAGGCGCTGACGGGTACCGCCTTCGTCGGACTGTCGATTCTCGGCGAGCTGCCCTGGTGGGTCACGGTGGTCGTGCTGATCCGCGAGGGCGGCATCACGCTGCTGCGCTTCTGGGTGCTGCGGCACGGCGTGATAGCCGCGAGCCATGGCGGCAAGCTCAAGACCGTGCTGCAGACGGTGGCGCTGGCGCTGTTCGTCGCACCGCTGTCCGGGCCGCTGTTCTGGGTCGCGGTTGCCGTGATGTGCGTCGCCGTGGTCGCCACCGTGGTCACCGGTGTCGACTACGTGGTGCGGGCACTGACGATGCGACGCGCGAGCGAGCCCGCGCACTCGTGACCGCGACGCTGGCCGCCACCGAGGTGGTGGCCGCGCTGCGGGACCACACCGCCACGGTGAGCACGGCCGAGTCGCTGACGGCAGGGCTGCTGTGCGCCACCCTGGTCGATGTCCCGGGGGCGTCCGAGGTCGTACGCGGCGGGATCGTCGCGTACTCGGCGGACCTCAAGGCCGAGCTGCTCGGTGTGCCGGAGGACCTGTTGGCGCGTGTTGGCACCGTCGACGCCGAGACCGCAGCCGCGATGGCGACTGGGGGTCGCCGCCGCCTGGGGAGCTCCTTCGCAGTCGCCACAACAGGGGTCGCCGGGCCCGACCCTGTCGAGGGCAAACCGGTGGGACTGGTCTTCGTCGCCGTGGCCGGACCGGGCGGCTGCGACACCCGCCGACTGCGGGTTCGAGGCGATCGGGCGGCGGTGCGCGCCGGAGCCGTCCGCGGCGCCCTCGACCTGCTGCTCGACGCGCTGCGCTGACCCTGTGGCGCAGACCTGTTGGCCTCACGCCGCCGAGTGGCGCAACCGACGTGCGCCACTCGCGGCAGACGGAATTACCCCGCCGCGGTGCAGACAGCGGTGGACGTGTGCGCTGGGAAGCCACCACGCCCGAGTGGTGTTGTGCCTGACGACTGTCCGGTGTGACGGGTACCGTGGGTATACCGGTCGACGCCGACGACGTCCGCCGCCGCAGAGGGGAGGCACCGTGATCGGTACCGTGATCGTGCTCCGGCAGCTGATCGGTGACGTGCTCCGCTCCACGCGGATGCGCCAGGGCAGGACGCTGCGGCAGGTGTCGGCGGACGCCCGGGTGAGCCTCGGCTACATCTCCGAGGTAGAGCGTGGGCAGAAAGAGGCGAGCTCCGAGCTGCTGGCCGCGATCTGCGCGGCGCTCGAGGTGCCGCTGTCTTCGATTCTGCGTGAGGTCAGTGACAGGATGCTCGAGCAGGAGCGTCCCGCGGTCACCGAGGTGATCGCTGTCGGGCGCGCCGCCGGCTCCATCAACGACGTGGTCGCCGCCGCCTGAGCCGGACCTCCGTCACGACCGCAGTCGCAGTCCCCGGGGGGTGGCGTGGAAGCCCGCCGACTCCAGCGCCTGCGCCAGCGGTGAGCTCAAGATGTGCTGACCGTCGGCCCGTTCCACGGTCAGGCGGCCGAGGGCACCGTCGCGCACGGCGAGCGCCAACGCGTCAACGGCCGGTTGCAAGACGTCGGGTTCGTCGTTAAAGGTCAACAGGGTGCGGCCACCGCGTTCGACGTACAGGGCGAGAGCGCCGTGGACGAGCACCACCAGTGCCCCCGCCTTGCGCCCGGGTCGATGTCCCCGGCTGCCGCCGGCGGTCGGTCGCTCGGGCCACGCCAGTGCGGCCCCGTAGGGGTTGGCAGGGTCGGTCGCCGCCAGTGTGAGCGCCCGGGTGCCGCTGCGATCGGGCTCTGTGTCGAACGAACGCAGCCGGTCCACCGCGCCGTTGGTGGCGAACTGTGCCGCGCCGAGCGAGCCGACGAAGTAACCCCGCCGGCAGCGTCCGGACTCCTCGAAGCCGCTCAGCACCTTGTAGACCGCGGCGAAGCCACCGCTGATCCGCTCGCTCATCACAGCGCCGCGGGTGACGACGCCGTAGCGGTCGAGCAGCACCTCCGCGCTTGCGTACGCCCGTCGCGTGGCATCGCTCTCCGGTTCGGGGAGCACTGACCACCGTCCCGCCGCCGTCGGCGGACCGCTGCGGCGGGGTAGTCCGGCACCGCCTCGAACTCCGAGCCCCCGACCGCGCACCCGACCCCGCGGTGGTGGCCGGCGCGAGCGGTGTGTCGACGGCCCGGACCTGGTGAGCGCCCGCAGCGGCGCGAGGGTGTCGTTGGTCAACCGTCCGGTCCAAACCAGGTCCCACAGCACGGCGTGCAGCTGCGCGTCGTCGGTCGAGCGAACCGCGTCCGACAGCTGCCGGAAGAAGAAGGCACCACCAGCGCCGAGGGTCTCGAGGACAGCGTCGTGCAGCTCGCTGCGCTCGAGGTCGCCGAACGAGGGCAGTGTCAACGGGGCCGTCTCGGCCGGGTGCAGCGACACCCACCCGTCCTTGCCCGGCAGCGCGCCCTGCCCGGCCCAGACGACCTCACCGGTCGCCGTGAGCTCGTCGAGCAGGGCGGAGCTGTACCCCAGCACGCGGGAGGCCAGCACGAGCGGCTCGAGGGCCGAGGCGGGTACGGCGCAACCAGCGAGCTGCTCGACGACCGCAACGACCCCGTCAATGCCGCGCAGGGTCCCGGCAACGTGCTGCCAGGCCGGCAGAAACCGTCCCAGCGTGGTCGGCTCGACCGGCTCGACCTCCGACCGCAGGGCGGCCAGTGACCGGCGTCGCAGCCGCCGCAGCACCTCGGCGTCACACCACTCCGACCCGGTCCCGGCGGGTCGGAACTCACCGGCCATGACCCGGCCGGCGGCGGCGAGGCGGCGCAGCGCGTCGTGTGCCACAGCGGCACCCAGGCCGAACCGCGCGGCGACCGCGGCGACGCCGAACGGACCATGCGTACGGGCGTAGCGGGCGACGAGATCTCCGAGGGGGTCGTCGACCGGCATCACAAAGGCATCGGGGACGCCCATCGGCACCGGGACGCCCAGCGCGTCACGCAGCCGGCTGGCGTCTTCGACGCCGGCCCACCAGCTCTGGCCGGCGTAGGAGACGGCGATGGTCCGCCGGGCGGCCGTCAGCGACTCCAGCCACCTCACGGTCTCGTCGTCCCGGCCCGCGCTGCGGGCCTGCAGCTCGGCTGTCGTCAGCGGCCCGAGCATGCGGAGCAGGTCGGCCACCCCCTCGGCATCACGCGCCCGGCGGTCAGCGGTCAGCCGTTGCAGCTCGGCCTCGATCTCGTCGACGACGTCGCCGTCGAGCAGGTCGCGCAGCTCGGCTCGGCCCAGCAGCTCCGCCAGCAGCGTGGAGTCCAGCGACAGGGCCGCCGCCCGGCGCTCGGCGAGCGGGCTGTCGCCCTCGTACAGGAACGCCGCGACGTACCCGAACAGCAGCGAACGCGCGAACGGGGACGGTGTCTGCGTCGAGACCTCCGCCATCGTGATGCGTCGGGCGGCCACGTCGCGCATCAGCGAGGTCAGCGCGGGCACGTCGTAGACGTCCTGCAGGCACTCGCGCACCGCCTCGAGCACGATCGGGAAGCTCGGATAGTTGCGCGCCACCTCCAGCAGCTGCGCAGAGCGCTGCCGCTGCTGCCACAGCGGGCTGCGCCGGCTCGGGTCGCGTCTGGGCAGCAGCAGGGCACGTGCGGCGCATTCGCGGAACCGGGAGGCGAACAGCGCCGAGCCGCCGACCTCGGCGGTCACGAGGTCGGTGATCTCGTCCGGCTCGAAGTGGAACACCTCGGCACCGGGCGGCTCGGCGTCGGTCTCGGGCAGCCGCACCACGATGCCGTCGTCGCTGGCCATCGCCTGGGCATCGACGCCGGTGCGCTCTCGCAGCCGAGCCGCGACCGCCAGTGCCCACGGCCCGTGCACCTGTAGCCCGTACGGCGAGTGCAACAAGATGCGCCAGTCGCCCAGCTCGTCACGCACCCGCTCCACGAGCAGCAGCCTGTCGGTGGGCACGTGGCCGGTGCTCTCACGCTGCTCGGTGAGGAAGCCTACGAGGTTCGCTGCCGCCCACTGGTCGAGCCCAGCGTCGCGCAGCCGGCCCAGGGCCTTGTCGCGGGGCGCGGCCGCCAGCTCGGCGACGAACCGCCCCACGGCGGCTCCCAGCTCGGCGGGCCGACCAATGGCGTCGCCCTTCCAGAACGGCAACCGCCCCGGCTGGCCCGGAGCGGGGCTCACCAGCACCCGGTCGTGCGTGATGTCCTCGATCCGCCAGCTCGTAGCCCCCAGCGCGAACACGTCGCCGACCCGGGACTCGTAGGCCATCTCCTCGTCGAGCTCACCGACACGCGCCGAGCCCCGCGAGGTGTCAGCGCCGACCAGAAAGACCCCGAACAGGC
This sequence comes from Nocardioidaceae bacterium, assembly GCA_013696015.1. Classification (GTDB taxonomy): domain Bacteria; phylum Actinomycetota; class Actinomycetes; order Propionibacteriales; family Nocardioidaceae; genus JACCYJ01. The sequence goes on along the minus strand of JACCZI010000156.1, from coordinate 5,949 downwards.
CGCGATCGGGGATCGTGCCACCGGAGGTGACGGCGAGCCGTTGCGCCCCCGGGCGCCCGACCAGCGTGCCGGCGACCCGGTCCCACACGACCCGTGGGCGCAGCTCGGCGAACTCGTCGGAGGGGTAGCGCCCCGACAGCAGGTCCAGCGTCGCGTCGTACGCCGAGCGCGGCAGCGAGGCGAACGGGGCGGCCCGGCGTACTAGAGCGAACCAGGTGTCGACGTCGAGCGGCTCCATCGCCGCTGCGGCCACCGTGTGCTGGGCCAGGACGTCGAGCGGGTTGGCCGGCATCGACAGCGACTCGATGGCGCCGGCACGCATCCGCTCGACGCTCACGGCCGCGTTGACCAGGTCGGCCCGGTGCTTGGGGAAGAGCACTCCGCGCGACACCTCGCCCACCTGATGGCCGGCCCGGCCCACGCGTTGCAGGCCGCTGGCGACCGACGGTGGAGCCTCGACCTGCACGACGAGGTCGACGGCGCCCATGTCGATCCCGAGCTCGAGGCTGCTGGTCGCGACCACGCAGGGCAGCCGTCCCGACTTGAGGTCGTCCTCGATCAGCGCCCGCTGCTCTTTCGACACCGAGCCGTGGTGAGCCCGCGCGATGACGGTGGCGGCGCCCTGCGTTGCACCGCTCTGACCCATGGCCAGCGCGGGCACGGCCGGTTCCGGCAGTGCAGCGTCGGCACGTTCGGTGGCGATCTCGTTGAACCGGGCGGTCAGCCGCTCGGCGAGGCGGCGCGAGTTGGCGAACACAATCGTGGCGCGATGCTGCGCCACGAGGTCGACGATGCGCTTCTCGACGTGCGGCCAGATCGACATCGTCCGCGCTCCGTCGCCGTCCGGCTGGTCGTGCCCGGCGGCCGTCCCGATCTCGGACATGTCCTCGACCGGCACCACCACCGACAGGTCCCACCGCTTCGCAGCCGGGGGTGCCACCACGCGTACGGCGGCGCCCCCGCCCAGGAAGCGGGCCACCTCGTCGATCGGACGCACGGTCGCCGACAGGCCGACCCGTTGGGCTGGGGCGTCGAGCAGCGCGTCAAGCCGCTCCAGCGAGACCGCGAGGTGAGCTCCCCGCTTGGTGCCGAACACCGCGTGCACCTCGTCGACGATGACGGTGTCGATGCCGCGCAGTGACTCACGGGCCGACGACGTCAGCATGAGATACAGCGACTCCGGCGTCGTGATCAGGATGTCCGGTGGATGCGTGGACAGCCGGCGGCGCTCGAGGGCCGGGGTGTCGCCCGAGCGGACACCCACCGCCACGTCGACGACGTCGGCGCCGAGCCGCTTGGCGGTCTGCCGGATCCCGACCAGCGGCGCTCGCAGGTTGCGCTCGACGTCCACGGCTAACGCCTTGAGCGGCGAGACGTAGAGCACCCGACAGCGGCGCGTCGGGTCCGCAGGCGGTTCGGTCGTGGTCAGCCGGTCCAGGGCCCACAGGAATGCCGCGAGCGTCTTGCCGGAGCCGGTCGGCGCCACCACCAGCGCATGCGATCCGGTGGAGATCGCGTCCCACGCACCGAGCTGGGCCGGGGTCGGCTCGGGGAACGACCCGGTGAACCAGGCGCGCGCTGCCGCCGAGAAGCGGTCGAGCACCGGGTCGGCCGGCTGCTGTGTACCCATCTAGGAAGTCTCGCCGATCCCACCGACACGTGTCCTGGTGCAACAGCACCTCAGGGCAGGTCGACGGGGGTCCAGGTCCGACCGCCGTCCTCGCTGCGGGCCAGCTCACCACCGGAGGTGACCAGATAGCCGGTGGCAGGGTCGGTGAACCCGGCGTACGTGTAGCCGGTCCCGTCCCAGACGTCGTCGGCCGCGGCGAAGGGTCCGCTGACCGGTTCCGTCCCCGCGCCCATGCTGACGATCCACACCGAGGTGGTGTCGGTGACGAGTGCCTCGGTGGCGTCGATGCCGGTCATCGTTGTCAGGGTCGACTGCGGCAGCGGCACCTCTTGCTCAGCCCACGTGGTCCCGGCGTCGGTGCTGACCGCGACCAGGGCCTGCTCGCCGGAGACGCAGTGCAGCCACAGGGCTCGCTCGACGCCGCTGCTCGACAGGGGTGTGTCGCAGCCGGAGGGGGCCGGCACGACGTCCCATGTCGCACCGCCGTCCACGGAGCGTACGTACGCCTGCTCGCCGTCGGCGTGCGTCACCAAGACCCCGACGACCCCGTCGGCCACCACGGGGACGTCGAGCCGGTCGGTGCTGGTGAGACCCAGCTCGGCGCTGGTCCAGAGGTCCTCACCGACCGGCGCCGAGAAGACAACCGGTGTCCCGTCGGCCGCCGCGACGCCGAACGCCCACACGGTGTCGCCCCACGCCTGGATGCTGGTGATCGTCGCAGGGACAGGCATCGTGACCGGGTCCCAGCTGCGCCCGGCGTCGTGCGTGGCCCACACCTCACCGTCGTAGCCCCAGGCGTCCCTGCCGTTGACGGCAGAGCGCAGGTCGGTGCCCGGGTCGCTCCCAACTAGCCCGCCGGGCGTTGGGTCGGTCGATGGCGCCACGGGATCCGGACCGGCACGGAACTCGAACGTCTCGCCGGCGTCGATGGTATGGGCGACCACCCGGCAGCGCCCCTCCGGACACTGCCCGGTGCCGAGCACCCAGAACTGCTCGTCACGAACCGCGGTCACCGACTCGACGTCGACGTCCTCGGGCCGGACCGGGTGGCCGGGCACCAACGTCGGGTCGGTGGCAGGCGACAGAGAGGGGGTTGCACCAGCGTCGGTGGCGGCGGCCGTGCTGAGCGCGCTCGCCGTCGACGGTGACGTCCTAGACGGCGTCGATGGCGTGAAAGCCTCCGGTGTGCTGGCGGTCGAGACGGTGGCGTCCGGCAGCTGGGGGACGATCACCGCCGCGCCGGCGACACCGGCCACCACAACCGAGGCACCGGCCACCCGGCGCCTGGTCCGCCGGCGGGCGGCGCGGTGGTGCACCGACCTCAGCAGTTCTTCGTCTCCGCGAGGCGCAGATGAGCCCGGACCCGCCCGCAGCGCGTCGCGGAGCTGTGACTCGAACCCGTCGGGGTGCTGCTCCGCCGGGGTCACGCTGACCCTCCCGGACGCACCAGCGGGACCTCGCTGAACGTCCCGGACCGCGTCCGCAGCTTCGCCAGGGCTTTGGCGCTCTGGCTCTTGACCGTTCCCACCGAGCAGCCCAGCACCGCAGCCACGTCGGCCTCGGTGAGGTCCTCGTAGTACCGCAGCGCGATCACGGCACGCTGGCGGGGAGGCAGCTCCCGGATCGCCTGCCAGAGCTCGTCGTCGCGGTGGCTGTCCCGGGTGCCGCGGTCGGGAAGCTCATCGGTGAGGCGTTCCCGCCGCAGCCGGCGCCAGATGCTGATGTTGCGGTTGATCATGACCTGCCGGACGTAGCCCTCCGGCTGCTCGCGTGACTGCAGTCGTGACCACTGGACCAGCGTGCGCTCGAGCGCGTCCTGCACCAGGTCGGCCGCCGCCGCGTCGCTTCCGGTCAGCGCCCGCCCGAAGCGAAGCAGCTCGGGCAGCCGGGCGCGGACGAAGGCGTCGAAGGCCGCCTGTTCGTGGTCACCCATGCCGGCCGCCACGGGAATGACGACCAGGGGGAGTGCGGGCGCGACTGCGGTCACCGCGGGTCGCTCGCGGCAGTACACCGGTCATCACTCACGTCCCCCAGACGTTCCAGCCGCCTCGATGGTTGCCCCTGGCGCGGCCCGCGTCCAGCACGGCACGGTCACGATTCGGGCGGTGCTGCTTCGTGCTGGCGTAATCCGTTCGGGGCTGTCGCAGGTCCGGCATAGAGTGCCGACTCGTGCACGCGACCACCGTTGGTGAACCGCTGGTGCGGGCACGTGGCCTGACCAAGACGTACGGCGACTTCACCGCCGTGCGAGGGATCGACGTCGAGGTGCGACCGGGCGAGGCGTTCGGCTTCCTCGGCCCCAACGGCGCCGGCAAGTCATCAGCGATGCGGATGATCGGCGCCGTGTCACCGGTCTCGGCGGGGGAGCTGCGCATCCTGGGGCTCGACCCGGCGTCCGACGGGCCGGCGATCCGGGCGCGGCTGGGGGTGTGTCCGCAGGAGGACTCGCTCGACATGGAGATCACGGTGCGGGAGAACCTCACCGTGTACGGCCGCTACTTCGGGCTGTCCCGGGTGGAGTGCCGCGAGCGAGCGGATGAGCTGCTCGACTTCGTCCAGCTGACCGACAAGGCCGGGGACAGTGTGGAGGACCTGTCCGGGGGGATGAAGCGGCGACTGACGATCGCGCGCTCCCTGATCAACCGTCCCGAGCTGTTGCTGCTCGACGAGCCGACGACCGGTCTGGACCCGCAGGCCCGGCACCTTGTCTGGGAGCGGTTGTTCCGGCTGAAGCAGCAGGGCGTGACACTGGTGCTGACGACGCACTACATGGACGAGGCCGAGCAGCTGTGCGACCGGCTCGTCGTCATGGACAACGGGGTCATCGTCGCGGAGGGGTCACCGCTGGAGCTGATCGCCGCCCACTCCACCCGCGAGGTCACCGAGCTGCGGTTCGGGGTGGGCGAGCACGAGGCCGTGGCCAGCAAGGTGTCCGACCTGGCCCAGCGGGTCGAGATCCTGCCCGACCGGCTGTTGCTCTACACCGACGAGGGTGAGGCGGCCGCGATCGCTGTCCATGACCGCGGCCTGCGACCGGTGGCGGTGCTGGTGCGCCGCTCGACGCTGGAGGACGTCTTCCTGCGGCTGACCGGCCGGACCCTGGTGGACTGAGGGACGCTGACATGGAGCTCGTGGTACGCCAGCTCGACTACTGGGTGACGACGTACCGGCGCACCTGGAAGGGCAGCGTCGTCAGCTCGTTCGTGATGCCGTTGCTGTTTCTGAGCGCCATGGGCATCGGTCTCGGCGGGTACGTCGACGACAGCTCCGGCCCTCGGGTGCTCGCGGGAGTCTCGTACCTTGCCTTCATCGCACCCGGGCTCTTGGCGACCACGGCGATGCAGACCGCGGTCCTCGAGTCGTCCTTCGCGGTGTTCGGCAAGTTCAAGTGGAACAAGGTCTACTCCTCGATGACCGCCACGCCACTGCGCGTTGTCGACGTCCTCAACGGCAACCTGTTGTACGTCGGGTTCCGACTGGCGACGACATGTGCGGTGTTCCTGCTCGTACTCGCGGCCTTCGGCGTCGCAGGATCGGTCGTGGGAGCGCTCGGGGCGCTGCTTTCTGCGGTGCTTGTCGGTTTGGCATGCACGACACCGGTCTTCGGCTACTCGGCCTGGATCAAGACCGACAGCAGCTTCGCCGTGTTGTTCCGGCTCGGACTCATACCGATGTTCTTGTTCAGCGGCGCGTTCTTCCCGGTCGAACAGATGCCGGACACCGTCGAATGGCTCGCGTACCTGACCCCGGTCTGGCACGGCGTCGAGCTGTGCCGCGACTTCACGCTCGGGACCGCGTCGTGGTGGCCGGGTGTCGGCCATGTCGCGTATCTGCTGGTGTGGGTCGTCGTCGGTTGGCTCTGGGCCCGAAAGACCTTCGAGCGCCGGCTCGTCGGGGCCAGCTCCTGATGGCCACGCTGACCGCGCGGGTGCTGCCGCTGCCGGTGCGTGGCACCGGGTGGCGGCTCGTGGAGCGCAACTTCCTCGTCTACAAGCGAGCCTGGCCGGTGTTCTTGACCGGCTTCCTCGAGCCGGTGCTGTACCTGCTCTCCATCGGCGTCGGCGTCGCCGACCTGGTCGAGGAGTTCCGCCTGCCCGGCGGCCAGGTCATCGGCTACACCGAGTTCGTCGCTCCGGCGCTGCTGGCGGCGTCGGCGATGAACGGGTCGCTGTTCGACTCCACGTACGGGCTCTTCTTCCGGATGAAGTACCAGAAGCTGTACGACTCCATCCTCGCAACCCCGCTACGGCCATGGGATGTCGCAACGGGGGAGCTCACATGGGCCCTGCTGCGGGGAGCGGCCTACTCGGCGATGTTTG
>JACCZI010000084.1 GCA_013696015.1 Nocardioidaceae bacterium | reverse complement strand
GACCGGTACGTCGCGGTGCCGGCGGCGTGACCATAACCGACGGTGCGGATCTACCAGCAGGGCATGCCCGTAGCGCGGCCGATCGTCGTCGCTCAGGTCGAGCACCGACACCCGGCAGGCCACATCCCCCTGGCCCGCGCGGTTGCGGGCGTACCACGCTGCCAGCACGACGGTTCGCTGCGAGCCGACGACCGGCGTGTCCGCCTCGGCCGACGTGGCCAGGCCCTGCGGCCACCACGCGGTCGTCTCGGCGTCGACGTCGTCCCAGCCGAACCCTGTGACGTCTCCCCCGGGCACCTGGACCTGCTGCGACTGCCGGGGCAGGGTCTCCAGCAGCCCGCCGAGCCCCACTTTGTCACCCAGGAGCCCCGCCAGCTGTCGCGCCTCATCCGCTGTGTCGGCCTCCGGTGTCAGGGTCAGGGCACCGGACGTCGCGCACTTGCCCGAGGCCATGCCAGTGACGGTACCGGGAGGGCGAGCCTGCACGGGACCGTCAGGGCGACCGGAGACAATGGCGTCCTGCCCGTCGGCAGGAGGACCAGCAGGAGGAGGCGTCACCGTCATGGCCCGACGCAGCAAGACCGCCGAGCCGGAGGAGTTCGAGGAGCACATCGTCGACATCGACGTCGGCGAGGAGATGCGGTCCAGCTTCCTCGAGTACGCCTACTCGGTGATCTACTCCCGAGCTCTGCCCGACGCCCGCGACGGGCTCAAGCCGGTGCAACGCCGCATCCTCTACACGATGGCCGACATGAACCTGCGGCCCGACCGCGGCCACGTCAAGTGCGCCCGAGTGGTCGGAGAGGTCATGGGCCGGCTGCACCCGCACGGTGACGGGGCGATCTACGACGCGCTGGTCCGCCTGGTGCAGCCCTGGGCCATGCGTGTCCCCCTCGTCGACGGGCACGGCAACTTCGGCAGTACGGACGACCCGCCGGCCGCGATGCGCTACACGGAGTGCCGGATGGCCGCTTCGGCGCTGCCGATGACCGGGTCGCTCGACGAGGACACCGTCGACTTCAAGTCCAACTACGACAATCGTGAGCTCGAGCCGTCGGTGCTGCCAGCGGCCCTGCCCAACCTGCTGGTCAACGGGGCGTCGGGCATCGCGGTTGGGATGGCCACCAACATCGCCCCCCACAACCTGGTGGAGGTGGTGGCCGCCCTGCGTCACCTGATCGGGCACCCCGAGGCGTCACTCGACGACCTGATGCGGTTCGTGCCCGGCCCCGACCTGCCGACCGGCGGCAAGATCATCGGTCTCGACGGCATCCGGGACGCTTACGCGAGCGGGCGCGGCTCCTTCCGCATGCGCGCGACAGCGCGCATCGAGGCAGTGACGCCACGACGCCAGGGCATCGTCATCACCGAGCTGCCGTACAACGTGGGACCGGAGAAGGTCATCGAACGCATCACGGCGCTGGTGCAGGCCAAGAAGCTGCAGGGCGTCGCCGACGTCAAAAACCTCACCGACCGGCATAACGCGCTGCGGCTCGTGATCGACGTCAAGAACGGGTTCCACCCCGACGCGATCCTCGAGCAGCTCTACCGGCAGACACCGCTCGAGGACTCGTTCGGCATCAACGCGGTTGCGCTCGTCGACGGTCAGCCGCGAACGCTCGGGCTCAAGCAGCTGCTCGAGGTCTTCCTGGGTCACCGCTACGACGTGGTGCGCCGACGCACCGTGTTCCGGCGGGCCCGGGCGGCCGACCGGCTGCATCTGGTCGAGGGCCTGCTGGTCGCAATCCTCGACATCGACGAGGTCATCCAGCTCATCAGGTCCAGTGATGACGCCGAGATGGCCCGCCAACGCTTGATGACGGTCTTCGAGCTGTCGCAGGCGCAGGCGACGTACATCCTCGACATGCCGCTGCGGCGGTTGACAAAGTTCTCCCGGCTCGAGCTCGAGAGCGAGCGCGGCGCGCTGCACCAGTCGCTCACCGAGCTCGACGCCATCCTCGCGAACGAGTCGCTGCTCCGTCAGGTCGTCTCCGAGGAGCTGGCGGAGGTCGCCACGTCGTTCGGCACCCCACGCCGGACCGTGCTGCTGGAATGCGCCGGCCAGGCGGTGAGCGCAGCGATGCCGTTGGAGGTCGCGGACGACCCGTGCCTGGTGCTGCTCAGCTCGACCGGGCTGCTCGCCCGGACCACCACCGACGAGCCGCTGAGCCGCGGCGGGCCCCGCGCCCGGCACGACACGGTGTCGTCGGCGGTGCCGGCGACCGCACGGGGGACCGTCGGCGCCGTGACCAGCGCCGGTCGACTGCACCGCCTGGCGGTGCTGGACCTACCCGCACTGCCGATGACCGCGACCGCGCCTCACCTGCAAGGAGGCGCCCCCGTCAGCGAGTTTTTGGGGTTGGAGTCCGGCGAGCGGGTGCTGTGCCTGACGACGCTCGACCCGAGCGCCATGGGTCTCGCCGTCGGTACGCGGGCCGGTGTGGTCAAGCGGGTGACACCGGACCACCCCGCCAAGGAGGTATGGGACGTCATCCGGCTCGACGACGGTGACGAGGTCGTCGGCGCGACCGAGCTAACAACCGCCACGGCGGAGCTGTGCTTCGTCAGCACCGACGCGCAGCTGCTTCACTTCCCCGCCTCCGCCGTCAGGCCGCAGGGTCGCGGCGGCAGTGGGATCGCGGGCATGAAGCTGGCACACGGCGCGCGCGCGGTGCATTTCGGGGCCGTTGTGGCCCCCGCCGACGCGGTGCTCGTGACGGTTGCGGGTGTGAGCGTGTCGCCTGCCGCGACGCAGCCGGGCACCGTCAAGGTCAGCCCGTTCACCGACTACCCGGCC
>JACCZI010000306.1 GCA_013696015.1 Nocardioidaceae bacterium | reverse complement strand
CCAAGCCGGCTCACCTCACCTGGGAGGAGGCAGCCGCCCCCGGTCTGGTCAACTCCACCGCCTACCGGCAGCTGGTGTCGCGCAACGGCGCCGCGATGAAGCAGGGTGACGTGGTGTTGGTGTGGGGCGCCTCGGGTGGCCTCGGCTCATATGCCACGCAGCTCGCGCTGAACGGTGGCGCCACCCCCGTCTGTGTGGTCTCCTCCCCGCAGAAGGCCGCTCTCTGCCGCAGCATGGGCGCGGAGCTCATCATCGACCGGTCCGCACAGGGATACCGCTTCTGGAAGGACGCGCACACCCAGGATCCCGGCGAGTGGCGCCGGCTGGGCGCGATGATCCGGCAGCTGACCGGTGGTGACGACCCCGACATCGTCTTGGAGCACCCTGGGCGCGAGACCTTCGGCGCCAGCGTGTTCGTGGCCCGCCGAGGCGGCACCGTCGTGACCTGCGCTTCGACGTCAGGCTTCTGGCACGAGTACGACAACCGGTACCTGTGGATGCACCTGAAGCGCATCGTCGGATCCCACTTCGCGAACTACCGCGAGGCCTGGGAGGCCAACCGCCTCATCGCCAAGGGACTGATCCATCCCACCCTGTCGAAGACGTACCCGCTCGATCAGGCAGGACAGGCGGCACACCAGGTCCACCACAACCTTCATCAGGGGAAAGTGGGGGTACTGTGTCTCGCACCGGAGGAGGGCCTCGGTGTCCGAGACGAGGCGATGCGTGCCCGCCACCTCGAGGCGATCACGCGTTTCGCGGGGTCTGAGTCCACACCGGCCCGTTGACCACCGACCACACGAGGGACGTCGCATGACCGACCAGCAAGGACTGTCGATCTTCGACCCGGGCCAGCCGGCCGAGCCGGTGACGGCCTACGCGGGTTTCCCGATCGTTCGGCGCGGCGGCTACGACAAGACCGCCGTCGACGACTACGTCCGCAGTTCCGAGGCCACCACGCAGCAGCTGCGGGAACAGGTTGCGGCGGCCGCTGCTCAGCTCGAGACGCTCTCGGCCCGCGTCGACGAGGTCGAGAATCCCACCTACTCCGGGCTCGGCGGCCGAGCAGCCGAGCTGCTCACGATCGCCGAGCGGCAGGCCGACGAGGTCATCTCCCGTGCCCGTGCCCAGGCCGAGGAGCTGCGCCGGCAGTCGAGCGCCGACGCGGAGGCCATCACCGCGCGGGCTGCCAAGGAGGCCGAAGACATCCGCGTGGTGCAGCTGCAGCAGATCGACGCGGAGCGCCAGCGGGTCATCGGCGGGGCAGAGCAGGAGCGGATGCTCGCGGCCGCGGAGGCGAAGGACATGGTCGCCGCAGCTCGTCGGGAGGCGGATCAGGTGCGGCTCGCCGCACACCAGGAGTCCAACGACCAGCGGGTGTCAGGCAAGCGTGAATCAGAACGGATCCGGGCGTCGGTCGAACGCGAGTTGAGCGAGGCCCGGCGGCAGCTCGCCGTCGAGAAGGAGCGGCTGGCCAAGGAGGCCGCCGACTACCACGCCGCCGCCACCGGCGAGACCAAGCGGCTGGTGGTCGAGGCCGAGCAGCGCGCCAACGCGGCCGAGGAGCGCGCCGCAACGGCCATGACACAGGCGAACAAGCACCGTGAGGAGTCCCGGGTCGAGTCCGAGCGACTGCTGAGCCACTCCCGTCGGGAGGCTGAACAGATTGTCGCCGGGGCGAAGAAGCAGGCCGGTCAGGTGGCGGCCCAGGCCCGTGCCGATGCCGAGCGGCAGACGCAGAACACCCGCGCCCAGCTCGATCACCTCCAGCGCCGACGCGACGGCATCGTCACCCAGCTGGCCCAGCTGAGCGAGGTGGTGTCCTCGTTCTCCGGGGCCGAGACAGCGGCGAAGCCCCGGAGCGCGCCCCCGACCGCGGCACCCCAGGGACCTCCCGCAGGGTCGCACAGCGCGGCCACGGTCGGCGCTCCAGCAGCCGAACGCTGAGCGTGCAGCCGGGGCGGGTGCGGTCCCTGCAGCAGCGGTCGCCCTTCGCCATCGGCTTCGTGGGCGCGCTCGGAGCGCTCATCGCCTACTGGCTGCTGACACTTGTCCGCCAGGCGAGCGGCGCGCTGCTGCTGATCGTGGTCGCCCTCTTCCTCGCGGTCGGGTTGAGCCCGTTGGTGGACCTCCTCACGCGGCGGCGACTGCGGCGCGGCCTGGCAGTCACCGCAGTAGCCGTAGGGCTGCTCGGAGTCGTGGCGATCTTCGCTGTCGCGATCGTTCCGGTCGTCCGCGATCAGGTGAGCGCCATGATCGAGCAGGCGCCCGGTTGGTTTGACCGGCTGCGCACCAACCCGGTGCTGCTCGACCTGGACCAGAGGTTCGCCATCTTCGACAAGCTCGAGGCAAAGCTGGGTGAGGCCGGCCTGGCCAGCCAGGTCTTCGGCGGTGCCCTCGGTGTGGGCCGCTTCCTGCTGGGTGCGGTCTTCAACACCGTGGTGATCTTCGCGTTGACGCTGTACTTCTTGGCAGCCCTCCCCTCGATGAAGCGGGCGGGCTACTCCTTGGCCCCGGCGTCGCGGAGACGGCGCGTCGAGGAGCTGACCGAGGTGATCCTCGCGCAGACCAGCGGGTACGTCGCCGGAGCCTTCGGGGTGGCGATCACCGCCGGTGTCTGCACCACCGTCTTCTTGACCATCGTCGGGCTGAGCGAGTACGCCGTCGCCCTCGGGGTGGTCGTGGCCCTGCTCGACTTCATCCCGATGATCGGCGCGACCATCGGCGCCGTGGTGGTGTGCCTGGTCGGCTTCGCGACGTCGATCAGCATCGGTGTGGCCTGCGCCATCTTCTTCCTCATCTACCAGCAGGTGGAGAACTACCTCGTCTACCCCAAGATCATGGCGCGAACCGTCGAGATTCCCGGTGTCGTGACCATCATCGCCGTGCTAATCGGTGGCGCGTTGCTGGGGGTCGTCGGAGCGCTGCTTGCGATCCCGATCGCCGCCGCGCTCTTGTTCCTGCTCCGCGAGGTCGTCGTGCCCCGCCAGCAGAGCGCCTGACGGCTCAGCGGCCGCAGATCACCGAGTCGTCCACGGTGGCGCTGTCACCGCGCAGCCGAAACGCCAGAACCGCGGTGTTGTGGCCGGCCACCCCGGCTAGGCGCGGTCGGCGTACGCCGAAGTGTCGGCGATCTGCATGGGCCCGGACCAGCTGCGCGGCAGCGGCAGCGGCGTCTGCGGCGCGAGTCTGGCCACGATCTCGTCGAGCACCCGCTCGGTGTGTCCCACCCACAGGTGGGTGGCACCGCAGACGGCCACCACCTCGGCCTGCGGGATCCGCCCGAAACGCTCCCGAGCCTGCTCTGGACGCAGGTAGTCATCGAGCTCGGGAACCAGCGCGACCACGGGCTTGCCCGCGTTCGCCCATCGCTCAAGGTGCTCGTCGTCGCTGAAGCGCAGCGGCGGTGAGAGCAGGATCGTGCCGACGATCACCGCGTCCAGTCCGTGCATGAGGGCGAGATCGGTCCCGAACGACCAGCCCACGAGCCAGATCCGCGGCAGATCGGAGTACTCGGCGTACTCCAGCGCCGCCGCGACGTCGTACCGTTCACCAACAGCGGCATCGAAGACACCCTCGCTGGTGCCGTGCAGACTGGTCGTGCCGCGGGTGTTGAAGCGCAGCACCGCGATGTCGGCCAGAGCCGGCAGCCGAAAGGACGCCTTGCGAAAGACGTGGCTGTCCATCATGCCGCCGTGCGTCGGCAGTGGGTGCAGGCAGACCATGGTGGCGATCGGCGGACGTTCCGGGGGTAGTGCCAGCTCGGCCACCAGCCGCAACCCGTCGGCGGTGTGCAGGGTCAACGGTTCGCGCCGAGCCGGCAGCACCGAACTGCCCCGGATGGGCCGCGAGACCTCGGCCATGTCAGGTCGTCGAGTAGTCGCGAAAGCCGCGTCCGGTCTTGCGGCCGAGGTAGCCGGCGGTGACCAGATGCTCGAGCAGCGGCGCCGGCGCAAACCCCGGTTCGCGGAACTCCGCGTACAACGTGCGCTGGATGGCCAGCGCCACGTCGTTGCCGACCACGTCGAGCAGCTCGAACGGCCCCATCGGTAGCCGGCAGCCTTCCCGCATCGCCATGTCGATGTCGTCGGCAGTGGCGTAGTGGGCCTCGAGCATCTTCACCGCGTCGTTGAGGTACGGGAAGAGCAGGGTGTTCACGATGAAGCCGGCTCTGTCCCCGCAGGAGACCGGGTGCTTGTCGATGGCGTGGCACAGCGCTCGTACGGTCTCGGCCACCTCACCCGCGGTGGCGACCGTTGAGACCACCTCGACGAGCTGCATCACCGGGGCGGGGTTGAAGAAGTGCATGCCGACCACGTCGCCGGGCCGACTGGTCACCGCCGCCAGCTCGATGACCGGCAGCGAGGACGTCGTCGTCGCCAAGATCGTGCCCGCACCGCAGATCTCGTCGAGATTCTCGAACAGCGCCTTCTTCACCGAGATCTCCTCGGTGATCGCTTCGACCACGATGTCCGCGGTGGAGAGGTGGTCGAGCCGGATCGAGCTTCGGATCCGTGCCAGCGCGTCATCCTTGGCGTTCGATTCCAGCCGGCCCCGTTGGACAGCCTTGTCGAGCGAGCGGGTGACGGCTTCGCGCACAGCCGCGGACCGATCGTCGCCGCGGGAGACGTGGAGCACGTCGAAGCCGGCTGTGGCGAACACCTCGACGATGCCGGCAGCCATGGTGCCCGAGCCGACGACACCGACGGTCTGGACGGGACGCCGCAGCCGTGGGACGTCGTCGGCACCCGATGTCTCGACGTCGTCGACCACCAGATGGCTGTCGGGACCCTCGTAGGTGTAGAAGCCGCGACCTGTCTTGCGGCCGAGGAGCCCGGCGGTGACCATCTGCTTGAGGATCGGGGCCGGCGCGTGCAGCCGGTCGCGACGCTGGCGGTACATCGTCTCGAGGATCTCGTACGCGGTGTCGAGGCCGATCAGGTCCAGCAGTGCCAGCGGCCCCATCGGGTAGCGACAGCCGAGACGCATCGCGGCGTCCAGGTCGCCGCGGCTGGCGTAGCGGGTCTCGTACATCGACGCGGCGTGGTTGAGGTAGCCGAACAGCAGGGCGTTGGCGATGAAGCCCGCCCTGTCCCCGGCGACAACCGGGTTCTTGCCGAGGCGGTGAACCACGGCGAGGGTGTCCTCGACCACGTCAGGGGCAGTGACGACGGTGCGGATGACCTCCACGAACTCCTGGATCGGCGCTGGGTTGAAGAAGTGCATGCCGATGACCCGGTCTGGTGCGCTGGTCCCGGCCGAGATCTCGGTGACGGACAGCGAGGACGTGTTGGTCGCGAGGATGGTGTCCGGCGAGACGAGCCCGTCCAGCTCGGCGAACACTGCCCGTTTGAGCGCCACCTGCTCGACAACCGCCTCGACGACCAGGTCGCACACCTTGACGTCCGACATCGTCGTGGTCAGCGTGATAGCGCCAAAGATCGCCGCCTGCTCGTCCTCGGTCAGCTTGCCCCGACTCACAGCCCGGTCCGTGGAGTGCTGGATGTGCTCCCTGCCACGCTCCAGCTGCTCGTCGGCGCGCTCGACACCGACGACGCGGAAACCGTTGCGGGCGAACACCTCGGCAATGCCGGCACCCATCGTGCCGAGTCCGATCACACCGACCGTGGCGACATCTCGTGGCATGCCGGGAAGTGTGCCACGCACGGGTAGCCTGCGTGGGCGTGCGCCTCGTCATCGCCCGTTGCCAGGTGGACTATGCCGGCCGGCTGAGCGCGCACCTGCCGGTGGCGACCCGCCTGATCATGGTCAAGGCGGACGGCTCGGTGTCGATCCACAGCGACGACCGGGCGTACAAGCCACTGAACTGGATGACGCCGCCATGCACCCTGAGCGAGACGACCGGCGCCGACGGTGGGGTCGTCTGGACGGTCTCAGCGGTGAAGAGCGACGACACACTGCGCATCACGATCGAGGAGGTCCTGCTCGACGTGCGGCACGACCTCGGTCCCGAGCCTGGACTGGTCAAGGACGGTGTGGAGCGGCGCCTGCAGCAACTGCTCGCCGAGCACCCTTCCGCGATCGGTGCCGGCCTGTCTCTGGTGCGCCGGGAGTTCCCCACGGCGATCGGGCCGGTGGACCTGTTGTGCCGCGACCCGGACGGCACCAGCGTGGCGGTGGAGATCAAGCGGCGCGGCGACATCGACGGCGTCGAGCAGCTGACCCGCTACCTCGAGCTGCTCAACCGTGACCCGCTGCTCGCCCCCGTCCGGGGGATCTTCGCCGCGCAGGAGATCCGGCCGCAGGCCCGGACGTTGGCCGTTGACCGCGGGATCGCCTGCGTGACCGTCGACTACGAGGCGCTGCGAGGCACCGATGACAGCTCGCTGCGGCTGTTCTGATACCCGACGAGGGCAGCTACCTCCTCCGCGCAGCCCCACGACAGCGTGACCCCGGCGCCGCCGTGCCCGTAGCAGTGCACGACCGGGCTGGCCCCCTCTCGGTTCTCGCGTTCGAGCCGCACGCAGCCCCGCCCGGGACGCAGCCCCACGCGGTGACCCAGGATGTCCGCCGCCGCAAGCCGTGGCACCAGTCGCCTGGCACGCACCACGATCTCCTGCGCGATCGCCAGATCCGGCTGGAGGTCCCAGCTACCCTCCTCATCGGTGCCGCCCACGACGATGTCGGTGGAGCGCGGCACGACGTACGTGGGGGATGTGCCGGACGCATCCAGCCATACCGTGTCCAGACCAACCTGTGACAGCCGTACGACCTGCCCCCGGATCGGCAGTAGCTCGGTGTCACCCACCAGCGCTCGTGATGCCAGGCCGGTGCAGTTGACGACCACATCTCCGCCGGTGGGCAGGCACCCGAGCGCCATCCGGGTCAGCGTGCCACCGGCCTGGAGCAGCCGCCGGTGCAAGTACGGAAGGTAGCCGGCTGTCTCGACAACGGGACCGCGAAAGCTCCAGCCGTCGACGTACCCCGCTGGCAGGTCGTGGACCCGCCGAAGGTCCGGCACGGCGCTCCGCCACCACGGATCGGGCTGCGGAGTGCGATGCACCTCGACACCGTCGCGCATCACCACACCGCTGCGTGCGTCGGCGGCCAGCTCAGCGAAGACGACGTACGACCGGCGTGCCCACGCCATGACCCGGTCCTGCGGCAGAGCCCGGTAGGGATACCACCAGGCTGCCGCCACCGCAGACGTCGTCTCCAGCGGCAGGTCACGTGCGATCACGTGCACATCGGCGCCACATTCCGCGAGGCAGACGGCGCTGGTCAGTCCGGTGACCCCGGCTCCGACGACGATGACCCGCATGAGCCGCATCCTTCCGACGCCGGCGCGCGCCTCCCGCCCATGCTAAGACCCCGGACGCCCCCTCCACTCACACCGACCGCGTCCCGACTGTCCACAGCTGCGATCCGCGATTCCCGTCGGTGTGGCAGCGAGACCAGACTTCAGGATGTGCACCGGATCGGTCCGTGGTTCAGCCACGTCCTGCGATTCGCCCGCCGAGACGCTGACTTCAGCCAACGTCAGCTCGCGCGGTGGTCCGGTGTGCCGAAGTCGACGATCGCCGACATCGAAACCGCCCGCGTGTGTGTCCCGCTCGAGACCGCGGCCCGACTGTTGCGGACGACAGGCTTTGAGATCGCGGTGCGGCGCATCGACGGTGACGAGGTGGACGAGTTCCTCTTTGACGACCGCCGCGATGAGGCGGGACGGCGCGTGCCCGCGCACCTCGACGTCATTGCCAAACCCGAACAACAGGTGGACTTCGAGCGGCGGTGGCAGCGCATCATCGATCCGCATCGCCGGACACGGCCATCTCGTTGGACGTGGTTCTTGAATCGGGACAGTCGTGACATCGCCCGGTTGGACGGTGACTTCGGCGTCCTGGGCGTGTGGCCGCGCCCGCCGGTGCAGCAAGACATGGACTGGGTGTCGACGAACGGCTACCCGAGCTGGCCCGAGGTAGCTCAGTGGCAGTACCGGCTCGGGATCTTGCGGCTGTTCGACCCTCCTCGCGAGAAGTCCCAACCAGCCGACCAGGTCGTCAGCTCAGACCGTGGGCCGCCCGGATGACGGCGACCACCCGCGCCATTATCGCCGTCAGGCTGAAGTCCTTGGGCGTGAACACCGCGGCGACGCCCTGCGCGAGTAGCACCTCGGCGTCCGCACCGGGAATGATGCCACCGACCACCACCGGGACACCTTCCGCACCGGCCCTGGCCAGCCCGACCAGCACCGCCGGCACGAGTTCCAGGTGGGAGCCGGACAGGATGGACAGACCGACGCAGTGCACGTCCTCGGCGACCGCGGCGGCCACGATGTCGCGGGGGGTGAGGCGGATGCCCTGGTATACGACCTCGAAACCAGCGTCCCTGGCGCGTACCGCGACCTGTTCGGCACCGTTGGAATGGCCGTCCAGGCCGGGTTTGGCGACCAGCAAGCGCAACCTGCGCCCTAGCTCAACGCCCGTCGCCCGGACCTGCTCGCGCACCGCCACCAGGTCCGCGTCGGCAGGAGCGAGGCCCACGGCGCCCGTCACGCCTGTCGGCGCCCGGTACTCCCCGAAAACCTCACGAAGGGTTCCTGTCCACTCCCCCGTTGTGACACCCGCGCGTGCCGCAGCCAATGTCGCCGACATCAGGTTCGCCCCGGACCTGGCGTCCACAGCCACCCGGCGCAGCGCCTCCTGGGCCGCCGAGCTGTCGCGCTGGGTCCGCCAGCTCCGCACCGAGGCCACGGCATGGGCTTCCGCCTGCGGGTCAGGGCTTTGTATCGCGGCGTCGCCGTCCGCGGTCAGCGGTGACGCTTCGGTCCGGGTGAAGGCGTTGACACCGACAACCACGTTCTCCCCTGCTTCGATCCGCGACCGCCGCAGCGCGTGCGAGGCCACGAGCTGCTGCTTCATGTAGCCGGACTCCACCGCGGCGACCGCTCCGCCCATGGCCTGCACCCGGTCGATCTCGTCCCGTGCCGCGCCCATGAGACCCTCGACCTTGGCGTCGACCACCGTCGAACCGGCAAAGATGTCGTCGTAGTCCAGCAGGTCGGACTCGTACGCGAGCACCTGCTGCAACCGCAGCGACCACTGCTGGTCCCACGGCCGGGGCAGGCCCAGTGCCTCGTTCCAGGCGGGCAGCTGGACGGCGCGGGCGCGCGCATCCTTGGACAGGGTCACACCCAACATCTCGAGCACGATGCGCTGGACGTTGTTCTCGGGCTGCACCTCGGTGAGGCCGAGCGAGTTGACCTGGACCCCGTAGCGGAATCGCCGCATCCGGGCGTCGCGCACCCCGTAGCGGGTCGCGGTGAGCTCGTCCCACAAGGCTACGAACGCGCGCATCTTGCACAGCTCCTCGACGAAGCGCACGCTGGCGTTGACGAAGAACGAGATGCGTCCCACGACGGCGTCGAACCGCTCGGGCGGCACCTGACCCGAGTCGCGTACGCCATCGAGGACCGCGATCGCAGTGCACAAGGCGTACGCGAGCTCCTGGACCGGAGTCGCGCCAGCCTCCTGCAGGTGATAGCTGCAGATGTTGATCGGGTTCCAGGCCGGCATCTCGGCCAGCGTGTACGCGATCGTGTCGGTCGTCAGGCGCAAGGAGTGCTCGGGTGGGAAGACGTAGGTGCCTCGAGACAGGTACTCCTTGATGATGTCGTTCTGCGTCGTCCCGGTCAGAGCAGCCACCTCGGCCCCCTGCTCCTCGGCCACGACCTGGTACAGCGCCAACAGCCACATCGCGGTGGCGTTGATCGTCATCGACGTGTTCATCGCCTCGAGGGGGATCGAGCTGAACAGTGCGCGCATGTCGCCCAGGTGAGCGATCGGCACACCGACCTTCCCGACCTCGCCGCGAGACAGCTCCGAATCGGGGTCGTAGCCGGTCTGCGTCGGCAGGTCGAAGGCGACCGAGAGTCCGGTCTGGCCCTTGTCGAGGTTGCGCTGGTAGAGCACGTTCGACTCTGCCGCTGAGCTGTGGCCCGCGTACGTCCGCATCAGCCATGGTGTGTCGCGCTGACGCGACGGATCGGACATGCGCCCAGCCTAGGACGCGGTCACACCTGCCCGAGGTTCGGTTCCAGGCGCAGGACGCGGTTCAGGCGGGTCATCGCCAGCGCCCGGCGGACCCGTGGCCGGCAGCCGCGGAGGACGAGGCGGCGCTGCTGAAGGAGCAACCGACGGTGTGCGGAGACGAGCAGCCCCAGCCCGGTCGTGTCCACCCACTCCACCGTGGCGAGGTCGAGGACGACGTCACCGTGCTCTCGCTCGATCGCCCGTGACAGGTCCTCGCGCACCTGGGGCACACTCGAGCGGTCGAGCCGCCGCGTCACGACGATCACGGCGGTACCGACGTGCAGCCCGGCCCCGGTCTCGGGCCGGATGGCGTCCGTCATGACAACTCCCCGGATTCTGCTACTTAGTGGACGCACCACAGGCGGCCTGGGTTGCCACCGGAGACCATCGTGCCGCCTTTTGGCGAAAAAGGCACGCACCGCGCCTGAGTCGCTACGGCGCGTCGCTCCGCAGTTGCGCGAGGACCGCTCACTCGTAGCGGTAGAAGCCACGACCGCTCTTGCGGCCGAGGTCGCCGGCATCGACCATGCGGGCGAGCTCCTCCGGGGGGAAAAACTTCGGATCGCCTGTCTCGGCGTAGATGGTTGCTGTGGCGTCACGCAGCACGTCCACGCCGGTGAGGTCAACGGTGGCCAACGGGCCCATAACGTGGCCAAAGCCCAGCCGGCAGGCGGTGTCGATGTCCTCCGCGCTGGCGACACCGCTCTCGTGCAGCCGAATCGCCTCGACGACGAGCGCGCTGACCAACCGCGTGGTCACGAAGCCCGCGACGTCACGGGTGACGACGATGCAGGTCTTGCCGAGCTCCTCGGCAAAGTCGCGGGCCCGCTGCAACGTCTCGTCGCCGGTCTTATGCCCGCGGACCAGCTCGCACAGCATCATCATCGGCACCGGCGAGAAGAAGTGAGTCCCCACCACCGACTCCGGCCGCTCGGTCACGGCGGCAATCTTGGTGATCGGGATGGCTGAGGTGTTCGTCGCCAGCAACGCGCCCGGCGAGCAGATGCGGTCGAGGTCGCGAAAGACCGCGTGCTTGACCGCCAGGCTCTCGAACACCGCCTCCACGACGACGTCCGAGGCGGCGGCGGCGTCCAGGTCAGTGGTCGTGGTGATCCGCGCCAAGGTGGCGTCTCGTTCGTCGGAGCTCAGTGTCCCCTTGCGCACGAACCGCGACAACGACCTCTCGACTGCCGCCTGACCACGCACCAGGGCGTCCGGCGTCACGTCTCGCATAGTCACCTGCCAGCCGGCGCCGGCAGCCACCTGCGCAATGCCGGCACCCATCAGGCCGGCACCCACGACCGTCAGCGTGCCTGGCATACGCGTCCCTTCCGCCCGGGCTGTCGTCGGCCCAGGAGCCTAGCCACCGAAGGTGCCTCCGCCGTTGAGCGGGTGCACACTGGGCGGGTGCCGGTCAGCCCGATGTCTGCCACCGACTACTTCTTCCTGCCCGTGGTCGGCCTGCTGCTGGTCGGTCTGCTCGCGATGGTGCTGCGCTGGGCGCACCGACCGGCCCCATCGGGTCGCGCCGGCCGCCCGGTGGTCGGACAGCACGGCATGCTCGTCCCCGTGACGACCGTGCACGACCCGGTCACCGCGCAGCTCATGGTCAAGGCACTCAGGGCCGCCGGGATAGCGGCCACGACAACCGGCCCGAGTTCCGAGCAGCTGCTGTTGGTGTGGCCCGCACAAACCGAGGCGGCCCGTGACCTGCTCGTGCGGCTGGCGCGCGAGAAGCAGTGAGAGGCGGCCCCTAGGCTGACCGGCATGGTCAACCTCACGCGCATCTATACCCGCACCGGCGACGACGGCACCACACGACTGGGCGACATGAGCTCGACCACCAAGACCGACCTTCGGCTCCAGGCATACGCCGATGTCGACGAGGCCAACTCGGCGATCGGCTGCGCACTTGCCCTCGGAGACCTCGATGACGACGTGGTCGCGGTGCTGCGGCAGGTGCAGAACGATCTGTTCGACGTGGGAGCCGACCTGTCCTGCCCGGTGGTCAAGGACTCGCAGATCACACCCTTGCGAGTGCGGCCGGACTACGTGGACCGGCTCGAGCAATGGTGCGACCACTACAACGAGCCGCTGGCACCGCTGCGGTCGTTCATCCTGCCGGGTGGCACCGCAGGTGCAGCGCTGCTCCACGTCGCGCGCACTGTCAGCAGAAGAGCTGAACGGTCGGCCTGGGCAGCCCTGCAGGAGCACGCCGAGGCCATGAACGTCGTGACCGCACGCTACCTCAACCGGCTCAGTGACCTGCTGTTCATCCTGGCCCGTCACGCCAACCGGCTCCAAGGAGACGTGCTGTGGCAGCCCGGTGGCGAACACCACCGCGACCAGGCCTAGGAAGCCCGCTCCACCGCGCGGACCCGCGCTTCGGCGCGCCGGCCCGCTTCCACCGCCTCATCGTCCTCGTCACCGGCAGACCTGGCTCGCTCGGCCTGCTGCCGCGCCTGCTCGACGTCGATCTCGTTCGATAGCTGGGCCTCTTCGGCAAGGATGGAGACCCGGTTCTGCGCGACCGACAAGAAGCCCGCGTCGACGGCTGCGACCACCCGATCGCCGGACTCGGTGCGCACCTCGACGACGCCCTCGACGAGAAGCGACAGGATCGGGGCGTGATCGAGCAAGATGCCGATGTCACCCTCGGTGGTCCGGGCAATGACGCTGTCGGCCTCTCCGGACCACACCACCCGGTCGGCGGCGACCAGCTCCACCTGCAACATCTCGGCCATCACAGGCCCTTTTGGATCTCGGCCCACTTGCGGTCGACGTCCTCCAGGCCGCCGCACATGAAGAACGCCTGCTCGGCGACGTTGTCGTAGTCACCGTCGGCGATCTTGCTGAACGCCTCGATCGTCTCCTCCAAGGGGACCGTGGAGCCCTCGATGCCGGTGAACTGCCGGGCGACGTAGGTGTTCTGCGACAGGAAACGCTGGATCCGCCTGGCCCGGTTGACGACGACCTTGTCCTCCTCGGACAGCTCGTCGACACCGAGGATCGCGATGATGTCCTGCAGCTCCTTGTTGCGCTGCAGGATCTGCTTGGTCCGGGTCGCTGTGTCGTAGTGCTCCTGGCTGATGTAGCGGGGGTCCAGGATCCGAGAGGTCGACGTCAGCGGGTCCACCGCAGGGTAGATGCCGAGCGAGGCGATGTCGCGAGAAAGCTCGGTGGTGGCGTCGAGGTGAGCGAACGTCGTGGCCGGCGCAGGGTCGGTGTAGTCGTCCGCGGGCACGTAGATGGCCTGCATGGACGTGATGGAGTGACCGCGTGTCGAGGTGATCCGCTCCTGCAGCACACCCATCTCGTCGGCCAGCGTGGGTTGGTATCCCACCGCCGAGGGCATCCGGCCCAGCAGCGTCGAGACCTCGGAGCCGGCCTGGGTGAATCGGAAGATGTTGTCGATGAACAAGAGCACATCCTGCTCCTGCACGTCGCGGAAGTACTCCGCCATCGTCAGTGCGGACAGCGCGACCCGCAGCCGGGCCCCCGGCGGCTCGTCCATCTGGCCGAAGACCAGCGCAGTCTGCCCGATGACCTCGGACTCGGTCATCTCCGCGATCAGGTCGTTGCCCTCGCGGGTGCGCTCACCCACCCCGGCGAACACCGAGACACCGTGGTGGTCGCGCGCGACACGGGCGATCATCTCCTGGATCAGCACCGT
>JACCZI010000283.1 GCA_013696015.1 Nocardioidaceae bacterium | reverse complement strand
GTCGATGTCGGGCTGGCCCGTCACCGTCAGCGTGGTGGTGCCGATGCCCTCGATGCCGACCCCGAGCTCGACGAGGAAGAAGCACAGGTCCTGCACCATGTAGTTGGGGCTCGCGTTGCGGATCACGGTCACGCCGTCATGTCGGGCCGCAGCTAGCAACGCGTTCTCGGTGACGGTGTCGCCGCGCTCGGTCAGCACGATCGGGCGGGCCGGCTGCAGCCGGCGGGCCCGGTGGGCGTGGTAGCTGCCCTCCGTCGCCTTGACCTCGAGGCCGAACGGCCGCAGGGCGGCCATGTGCGGCTCGACGGTACGTGTCCCGAGGTCGCACCCGCCGGCGTACGGCAGCCGGAACTCCTGCTCGCGATGCATCAGTGGACCGAGGAACATGATGATGCTGCGGGTCCGCCGCGCTGCCTCTTCGTCGATCTCATCGAGCTGAAGGCGGGCCGGAGGCAGGATCTCGAGGTCGTTGTCGGCGTTGAGCCAATGGGTTCTGACGCCGATCGAGTGGAGCACCTCCAGCAGGCGGTTCACCTCCTCGATCCGGGCCACCCGGCGCAGTGTCGTGCGGCCGCTGTTGAGGAGGGAGGCGGCCAGCAGCGCGACACCGGCGTTCTTCGACGACTTGACCGTGATGCTCCCGGCCAGCCGGGTGCCGCCGACCACGCGCAGGTGCATGGGACCCGGCGCACCCACGGAGACGAACTCGGAGTCCAACGCCTCGCCGATGCGCGCCAGCATCTCCAGGCTGAGGTTCTGATGGCCGCGCTCGATGCGGTTGACCGCGCTCTGGCTGGTCGAGAGGGAGTCCGCGAGGTCCACCTGCGTCCAACCACGGTGTTTGCGAGCATCTCGGATCAGGTTGCCGATCCGCGCGAGATAGTCCTGGGTCATGGCCGAGATTATATCTCATATCTGAGATAATTCCTCTACCGTCGGCGTGTCGCGCGCCGGCTCGGTCTCGGCGTCGCTCGGCGGTGTCGGCCTGCCACGTCCAGGTGTGGAGTCGGGAGCGACCGCAGCGGAGGAGCACCGTACGGTGAGGTCATGACCGATATGACGTACAGCCAGCTCGGCGACAGCGGACTCACCGTGAGCACGGTCGGGCTGGGCTGTAACGCGTTCGGCTCCCGCGCCGACGAGCAGCAGAGCGCGGCGGTGGTGCGGGCGGCGCTCGACGCCGGGATCACGTTGTTCGACACCGCCGACGTCTACGGTGGCGAGCCGGGACAGTCCGAATCCCTGCTCGGTCGAGCGCTGGCGGGCACCCGCGACGACGTCGTCGTGGGGACCAAGTTCGGGATGGACATGCGGGGCGGCAACGGCCCCGACTGGGGCGTCCGAGGGTCTCGTCGGTACATCCGCAGCGCCGTCGAGGCGAGCCTGCGGCGGCTGGGCACCGACCACATCGATCTCTACCAGATGCACACGCCTGACGAGCTGACCCCGATCGAGGAGACGCTGTCTGCCCTTCACGACCTGGTCACCGAGGGCAAGGTGCGTTACATCGGGAGCTCCAACTTCGTTGCCTGGCAGGTGGTGGACGCCGACTGGCAAGCTCGCGCCGCCGGTTTGACACCGTTCGTCAGCGCTCAGAACAAGTACTCCCTCTACGACCGTGACGTCGAAGACGAGCTGGTGCCTGCCTGTGAGCACGTGGGCGTCGGCATCCTGCCGTTCTTCCCCCTCGAGTACGGGTTGCTCACCGGCAAGTACAAGCGCGGCGAGGCAGCCCCCGAGGGCAGCCGGCTCGCCGGCCAGCGGCATCGCCTCGACAGCGCCGACTTCGACCGCATCGAGGCGCTGCAACGCTTCGCAGCGGAACGGGAGATCACCATGTTGCAGGTGGCCATCGGCGGCCTGGCCGCGCAGCCTGCGGTCGCGTCGGTCATCGCGGGTGCCACCGGAGCCGAGCAGGTACGCGCCAACGCCGAAGCCGGCCTGTGGGAGCCGACCCCGGCGGACCTGGCGGCACTTGACGACCTGGCATGACGGCGCGCAGCGCCGAGGACTTCATCGCGGGCCTGCCCAAGGTCGAGCTGCATGTGCACCTGGTCGGTGCCGCCTCGATTCCCACCGTGCTGGAGCTCGCCCGACGTCACCCGGACCGGGGGGTTCCCACCGACGCGGAGGCGCTCCGCGGCTTTTACCGCTTCACCGACTTCGCCCACTTCATCGAGGTCTACATCGCCGTCAACTCTCTGGTGCGCAGCGCGGCCGATGTCGAGGCACTCATCGTCGGCGTGGCTGGTGACCTGGCGGCACAGCAGGTCCGCTACGCCGAGCTCACCGTCACCCCCGACAGCCACCTGCTGATGGGCATCCCGCCGGACGGTGTCGCGTCGGCGTTGACGTCGGCCCGCTCCCAGGTGCGTGAGGAGCATGGAGTCGAGCTCGGATGGGTGTTCGACATCCCAGGTGAGCTGGGCCTGGCGTCGGGGGAGCGAACGATCGACTGGGTGGAACGCTGGGCGCCGGAGGGTAGTGTCGGCTTCGGACTCGGTGGGCCGGAGATCGGTGTGCCCCGACCGCAGTTCGCCCCAATCTTTGCCCAGGCCCGCGCGCTCGGACTCGCGAGCCTGCCCCATGCGGGGGAGACGACCGGGCCGGAGACGATCTGGGACGCGCTGCGCCACCTCGGCGCCGAGCGCATCGGCCACGGCCTCAGCGCGGTCGCGGACCTGACGCTGCTGGCTGAGCTAGCCGACCGCGGCATCCCGCTGGAAATGTGTCCAACGTCGAACATACGTACGAGGGCGGTCCAGGAGCTGGGGGATCACCCGATGCCGGCGTTGGTCGAGTCGGGCGTGCGGGTCACGCTGGCGTCGGACGACCCGGGCATGTTCGACACCACACTCAACGCCGAGTACGGCATCGCGCATGACGTCTTCGGCATGTCGCCGGCGCAGCTGGCCGGCCTGGCGCTCACCGGCGTCGACGTGTCGTACGCCGACCCGGTCCTCAAGCGACGGCTGCGTTCCGAGATCTCGGACTACGTGCTGTCGTCAACCGCGCCGCAGCCCCGGTGAGGCGGCGACGGCGACGCCTCCCAGCGTCAGCACGGCGCCAATGACGCTGAGCACACCGATCCCGGTGTTGTCTGCCAACGCGTCGATGGCCAGCGCGCCCAGCACCTGTCCGGCAACGGTGCACAGACCCAGGACCAGCACACCATGGACCTCGACGAGGACCGCAGCGGCACTGATGAAGACGACGCCGATCAGGCCACCGGAGTAGAGCCACCACGTCGCCGGTGGTGAGTGCAGGTCTCCGGGCAGCATGAAGGACAACGACGCCAGCACCACAAGCAGAGCCGTGCCCGCCAAGAAGTTGATCCAGGTGGCCGCCCAGGGTCCGCCGACTCGGTTCACCTGGCCGTTGACCGCCTGTTGGTAGGCCGCTGCGCACCCGGCCGCCAGGGGCAGCAAGGCGAGTCCGAGCGCCGTTGCCCCGAGGCTGCCGGCATTGCCGAACCGTTCCGCCACTGCCAGTCCGACCGCCACAACGGTCAGCGAGGCACCGGCCGCCCGGGCGGTGGTGATGCGCTGCCGCCCGGCCGGGCCGAGGCCGGCGTGGTCCACCAGCAGTGAGCTGCTGCTCTGGCCGGCGACGATGGCGACGGTGAACAGCGCGACCCCGATGGTGGCGACGGTAAGGCCCTGGGATGCGACGACGCACGCACCCGCCATGCCACCGACGACCTGCCACCAGCGCAGCACACCGTTCCTGGTCGCAACTGCGACCTCGGCGACAGCTCGACGGGTACGAGGCTCGAGCAGGACCAGAGCGCTCAGGCAGGCAAGGCCACTGCCGAAGCTGATGACAGCAGCCGTCATTCCGGCACGCACGCCGTCACCGAGCTCACCCGCCAGATCACCGTTGATCTGCGACTGAAGGGCCAACAGCACGCCTACCCCGAGCATGGCGGCGACGGAGAGCAGTCGCCCTGCTCTCGACGCAGCGGGCATCGAGGCCGCCTCAGGGCCGAGTGCTGATGCGGCGGTCTGCTCACCCATCCCGACATCATCTCCGAGCACCAGGAGCGCCAGGCTGGCGGGCAGGTGGCGGGCTCGCTCCCA
>JACCZI010000281.1 GCA_013696015.1 Nocardioidaceae bacterium | reverse complement strand
CTGCCGGACTACCCCTTGTGGCACTCCTCCGGGGCCCGCGACAGCTTCGCCTCCCTCCCGACGACTCCCCCGTTCAACGTCGCCGGCTTCGTGGCGCGCAGCCCGACGTTCCGGTGGCGCGACCTGCGCCAGGTCCATATCCCGACCGCGCTCGGCCTGCTGGATGTGTCGTTCCCCGCGACGTACGCGACGCTCGACGGTGTCAGCGCGGCCGACTACCTCGACCGGCTCCACTTCCCCCCTGCCGCGCGACACCTGGCGCTGGAGGTGTTCTCCCGCAGCTTCTTCGCGGCGCCGGAGGACTTCTCCGCGGCCGAGATGGTGGCGATGTTCCATACCTACTTCACCGGTTCGGCCGAGGGACTGCTATTCGACGTGCCGCGCGACACGTACGAGGCGAGCCTGTGGGCGCCGCTGCGGCGACTGCTGCAACGGCGGGGTGCCGACCTGCGTATCGGGGCCAACGTGATGGGGCTCGACGAGTCAGCCGGAGGCGTGCGACTGCTGGCTGACGAGCCGGTCGACGCCGACGCGGTGGTGCTCGCCACCGACGTACGCGGGCTGCGCAACTTGGTGGCTGAAGCGGAATGGCTCGGCGACGTCCGGTGGCGTGACGCCGTGGCCGGGCTGCGGATCGCACCGCCGTTCGCGGTATGGCGGCTGTGGCTCGACCGACCGGTGAACTGCGACCGGGCCGGATTCCTCGGCACCAGCGGGTACGGCCTCCTGGACAACGTCAGCGTGCTCGAGCGCTTCGAGGCGGAGGCGGCGGGCTGGGCGTCGCGATCCGGCGGCTCGGTGGTCGAGCTGCACGCGTACGCCCTGCCTGTGGGCGTCGCCGAGGGGCGGCTTCGCTCGGAGCTCCTTACCGCCCTGCGTGCGGTCTACCCCGAGACGACGGCGGCGCTCACGCTCGACGAGCAGTGGCTGGTCCGCGACGACTGTCCGCTGCACGCCCCGGGCAGCTGGGCCACCCGGCCCGGGGTGACCACGCCGGACTCCCGTGTCGTCCTGGCCGGTGACGGTGTGCGCTGCGACCTGCCGGTGGCCCTGATGGAGCGTGCGGCGACCACCGGGGTGTCAGCCGCCAACGCGCTCCTGACCGGCTGGGGCGTTGCCGGGCACGACCTGTGGAGCGTACCGACGCAGCCGCGGCACGCAGTGTTCCGGTGGCGACGCGCATTGGCGACTCAGCGCGCGCCGACCTAACCGCCAACCGGATCTCCCGACCTCCACGTCGCGTACACAACCTCAGCATCGGGAGGTCGGGCGTGCGCGGGTGCGGACGGAGTAGCGGCGCTCGGCATAGGCGAGGTCGTCGGCCCACAGCCGCCGGGCCGCCATCTGCATCAGGGGTCGGGCCACCGCGGCGATGCGCCTCGAGGCAGCGAACCCGGGACGCGGCGAGTACGCCATGGTCGCCTCGATAACCGCGGTCCGCGGCCGCCCGTCGGTGCCTGTCCCGAGCGGTGTCGCATGCGTCTCGACCACACTGCCGACACCCTCCCCGTCCCGGATGTGCATCGCGATCGTGCGCCGATCCGGCGTCGTGAACACCGCACGCACCGGCACCCCCCAGCGACGCGACACCCGAAACGTCACGTCGACCACCAGTGCGTCGAGATCGCTCTCGTCCTCCGCGACCCTCAAGTGGCTGAACGAGTACGGGTGGAACCACGCCCCATGCCACGGGTCCAGCCGGTTGGCGATGACGTCCTCCGGCTCGCACACCCCGACCGTGGTGATCACCGCATCGATAGAGCCCGCCAGCGGGGGGCGATCGCCGGAGTACGGACGACGCGACGGCGCGTCGCCGCCCACGGCGTCGAGCCGTACCCATAGCAGGACGCCGTCGTCGTACGCGGCGTACGGCGCCCAGCCGGGGAACCCCTCGGGCCCGAGCGCGAGACCGTGCCAGCGACAGACAACCCTGCCGTGCATCACCTCGCCGTCGCACAGCCGAGCTCCGAGGTGCGGACAGGCGCCCGGTCCGGCGGCGACACCACCGTCGGCCGCGCGCCACAGGACCAGCTCGTTGCCATCCACCCAGCGGCCCAGCGGCGATCTGGGGTGGAGGTCACGGCTGGCCGCAACGACGTACCAGTTGCCGGTCGGTCGCTGCTGGGACCGGGCCAGCGCGGCTGAGATGCGGCCGGGAACGGCATGCTGCCAGGTGGGTTGCAGCCGGTCGCGGGGCGGCATCGGGACGGGCCGTAGCGGGACGGCCGGGTCACCTACCGAGCGCGGTCCGCGACTGCGTCCCATCGAGCTGCCTCCTCCCCGGCACCGGTCCGGTCACCATCACCCTCGCCGCCAGCAACGCCTTGCGCCATGTGGGCACCCTCACCCGAGCGGTGAACACGTCGCAGTCGGCCGCCTCGATCCGGTCGAGGATGCGGGAGTAGAGCACCCGGGCCGTGGACACACAGCGCGCCGAGCGTGGCGGCAGCATCGCCACTCCCCCGTCGGCGTGCGCGTACAGCTGTCGGCACCGACCGATCTCGAATCGCATCAGCGCCCGCCAGGCATCGTCGACCCGGCGCCGCTCCGGGTCGGCTCCGAAGCGTGCCAGGTCTTGTTGCGGCAGGTACACCCGGTCCCGGTCGAGGTCCTCGCCGACGTCGCGCAGGAAGTTCGTCAGCTGGAACGCCAGTCCCAGCGAGCGGGCCGGCTCGAGCGCAGTCCGCTCGCTCGGCCGCAGCACCGGCAACATCATCTCGCCGATCACCGCCGCCGAGCCCTCCATGTAGCCGAGCAGGTCGTCCCAGGTGTCGTACGACGCGACGTCGAGGTCCATCGCCATCGCGTCGAAGAACCGGTCGAAGCACTCCGGATCGATGCCGCAGGTCCGTACGGTGTGGACGACCGCCGCCAGCACCGGGTCGTCGGATGCCCCGGCCGTCAGGTCCGCGCTGAACCGGGTCCGGAACCGGGCCAGGCCGACCCGGCGTTGCCGGACGTCACCACTCATGTCGTCGACCACGTCGTCGGCCAACCGGCACAACGCGTAGACCGCATGCACGTGGCGTCGGGACTGCGCGGGCAGCAGCAGCGCACCCCAGTAGTAGGTCGTTCCGTACCTCCAGGTCAGCCGTTCGCAACGCCGGTACGAGGCGGCCAGCTGGGAGTCGGCGTGCGAGTTCATCGCGTTGCCTCGTCAACCCGGTCGGCTGCCAGGCGGCCGGAGATCAACACCATCGGCACCCCCACGCCGGGCACAGTCCCGGACCCAGCGAAGACCAGCCCGGGGGCGCGGCGATCGGTGTTGGCCGGGCGGAACGGCCCGGTCTGGCCGAAGGTGTGGGCCAGTGCGAACGGCGTCCCGCGCGCCATCCCCTGGCGCTCCCA
>JACCZI010000264.1 GCA_013696015.1 Nocardioidaceae bacterium | reverse complement strand
CCGGTGGCTGGGTGGTCTGCGGCGGCTGGGTGGTCTGCGGCGGCGGCTGAGTCGTCGTGGGGGGCACGTACGGCGTGCCGTCGGAGATGTAGAGCAGGATCTGCTGACCCGACACCGCTTCGGAGCCCGAGCCGGGGGAGGTGTACGCGACGGTCTGGTACGGGTAGCTCGAGTCGACCGTAGAGCTGACGACCGGCATGAGTCCTTCGTCGCGCAGCCGCTCGGACGCCTCGGGGACGCTGAGACCGCCCAACGCCGGCACGGTCACCGCGGCACCACCGATCTCGGAGTCGTCGAGCGGGTGGAAGTCCCGGTCGGGCAGCCACTGCTGGACCACCCCCATCGCCTGCTTCCACATCGGCCCGGCCAGGGTGGAGCCGAAGACGACATCGAACGACAGCTCGCTGCCGCCGACCGTCTTGCCGACCAGCGGCAGCGGTTGGCCGAGCCGGTTGGCGCCGGCGATCATCGCCGCCGTTGACAGGTTCGGGGTGTAGCCGGCGTACCAGACCGCCTTGCTGTCCTGCGTGGTGCCGGTCTTGGCCGCCGATGCCTGTGCGAGGTCGAGGTCGTTGGAGTAGCCGAAGCCACCCGGCTCCTGCACCCCGCGCAGGATGTCGTTGACGGCGTCGCCGACCGCCGGGCGGAACAGCCGCTTGCAGTCGGTGGTCGGGAACTCGACCTGCTCGCCGGCCCGGTCCTCGATCGAGGCGACCGGCGTGGGGAAGCAGTACTTGCCGCGGGCCGCGAAGGTGGCGTACACCGATGCCAGCGTCATCGGGTCAACGTCGGTCACGCCGAGGGTGAACGGTGGCACCTCTTGCTGGTCCAGCACTTCCACGCCCATCTGGCGGGCGAGGGTGACCGGCGGGCACACCCCGGTGAGCCGTTCGAGCTGCGCGAAGTAGGTGTTCACCGACAGCTGGGTGCCCTCGTACATGTCGAAGTAGCCAGACGAGGTCGAGTTGGAGGGCGTCCACGCCTCTGCGTTGTAGCCCTCGCAGGTCTTCACCGAGCCGGCTGCGATCGTGATGGACGAGGGCGAGGTGAAGCTGGTGTTCAGCGGCAGCCCCTGCTTGAGCGCGGCAGCCAGCACGAACGCCTTGAACGTCGATCCGCCGGAGAAGCCCCGCGCACCGCCGAAGTCTTCCGGCACCAGGTAGTTGAGGTAGGTCTCGCCCTGGCCGACGTCGTCACCCATCGGCCGCGACTGCGCGAGCGCACGCACCTCGCCGGTTCCCGGCTCCACCATCGCCAGCCCGCCGATGGCCAGGTCGGTAGGGTCGACCCGCTGGCTGACGGCCGCGTCCGCCGCCCGCTGAATGCGCAGGTCGATGGTGGTGCGAATGGTCAACCCACCGGTCAGCAGCCGGCTCTCCCTGCTGGCCCTGGTCGGCCCCAAGGCGTCGGAGGCGAGCAGGTAGCTGCGCACGTAGTCGCAGAAGAAGGGGGCCACGGTGTCGACGCAGCCGTTGGCCGTCTGGGTGAGGTCGAGGCGCAGCGGCGCACGGATCGCCTTGCGCGCGGCCTTGTCCGTGGCGACGCCCAGCTCGGCCATCCGGCGCAGCACGACATCGCGCCGGTCCCGGGCGACCTTGATGTTCTCGGTGGGGTCGTAGGCAGAGGGGTTCTGCAGGAGGCCGGCGAGGGTCGCGGCCTGATCGAGATCGAGGTCGCTCGCATCCACGGAGAAGTAGTGCCGGGCCGCTGACGCGATGCCGTACGCCCGGTCGCCGAAGTAGGCGATGTTCAGGTAGTCCTCGAGGATCTCGTTCTTGGTGTGGTCCTGCTCGTAGGCCATTGCGTACTGCAGCTCCTGGAGCTTGCGGGCCACGGTCTGCTCGATGGCCGACTGGTACTCCGCCTTGGTGTCGGCCCGGGCGATGAGGATCTGCTTGACCAGCTGCTGGGTGAGACTGGAGCCACCCTGGATCGGTTCACCGAGGATGTTGTTGGCCAGCGCCCGCACCGTGCCCTGGATGTCCAGAGCTCCGTGCTCGTAGAAGCGGGAGTCCTCGATGGCCAGGGTGGCCCGTTTCATCACCGGCGCGACCTTCTCCAGCGGGACGTCGACTCGGTCCTCGTCGTAGAAGTACGCGATCGGGCGGCCGGTGGAGTCGAGCACGGTGGTGCGCTCCGCGATCGGCACCTCGTCCAGCTCGGCGGGCAGATCCTCGATGCCGTTGGCGACGTTGCGGGCGGCTACGCCGGTGAGCCCGGCGAGGGGCAGGACCAGCCCGGCTACCAGCACGCCGGCCAGCGCGCTGACCAGGACGAGTCCGCCGAGCCGACGCAGGGCGTCGGTGACGGCGCTCAGTCGTGGGGCGGGCATGGCCTCCAGGGTACGGCAGCGCGGGGCCACCCCCCTGTCTCGGCTCGCCTCCTCACTTCGATCCGGGCTGCCGACTGGCACTGGCAGCGGTGGTGGGTCGGGCCATGCGCTCTGGCCCCAATTGGCTATGGCGATCGAGCCGTTCGGCCCTCACCGGTCACGGGCCGCTCTCCGTACCGTAGGTGGCGGACCAGCAGGTGCGTGACACATGCGGCGGTGGGCCGGGCATGTACCGCGACAACGGATCACAAACGTGGGGGAGTCACTGCAATGGCATGGATCGAGGACTGGGCGGCCGTAGGGGCCTGCGGGGACAGCCGGCCGGACGAGCTGTTCGTGCGTGGCGCAGAGCAGCACCGGGCCAAGCAGATGTGCATGGGGTGCCCAGTGCGCACCGAGTGCCTGGCCGAGGCCCTCGACCACCACATCGAGTGGGGGGTCTGGGGTGGCATGACCGAGCGCGAGCGCCGGGCGCTGCTGCGCCGCCGGCCCAACGTGCAGTCGTGGCGCCGCTTGCTCGAGGTGGCCCAGGCCGAGCACCTGCGCACCGCCGGGACCGGCGAGGCAGCGGTCGCGGTCTGACCTCACCGATCTCGAGTCAGGGCCGTCCAGGCGACGCCCATGTCTTGAGATGCGTGTTCAGGTCGAGGCGAGCAGCCCGCCGATCTGTCGCAGGCCGTCGAGGTCGTGCACGTCTCCGGCCAGCGCGGTCACGGCCACAATGGGCACCTCGGGGTGCTCGTGCGTGAGCCGGGCGCGCAACCGCTGCTGACGGTGCCTTACCCGGGACAGGTCGGCATGCAGGTGCAGCAGCCCACTCACTGCTGTCGTGTCCCGGTTGCCTCCCCGGATCTTGCGCCGATCGCCTGCATGTCGGTCCGCCAGCAGCTGGGCGGCCTGCTCGGCGAGCACCGCCCCCAGGCCGACCTCGTCCTCGGCCAGCACCCGGTTGAGAAC
>JACCZI010000240.1 GCA_013696015.1 Nocardioidaceae bacterium | reverse complement strand
CAGGTACGACGGTCGCGCCGCCTTGCTGTCGATGGAGTTCATGAGCTTCGCACGCGAACCTCGAGCCCGCGCACTGGTCGAGTCGCTGGCTCCGGCCGACGTTCACGTCGTGTTGACCGTCCGCGATGCGGGACGCGTGCTGCCGGCGCAGTGGCAGGAGTCAACACAGAATCGGAAGACTTCGTCGTGGCAGGAGTACACCGACGCGGTCCTGCAGGGCACGAACGCCGACAACCCCATCTGGCGGACCAGTATGCGGGCGCTCAACATCCCCCGGATGCTCGACGTCTGGGGCCCTCTCGTACCGGCTGACCGCCTGCACGTCGTACTCGTCCCGCCGGCCGGGGCCCCCTCGACGTTGCTGTGGGAGCGCTTCGCGACGGCGGTCGGCATCGAGGCAGCCCGCTACGCCCCACCGCGCCGGCGCCGAAACGAGTCTCTTGGGTACGTCTCCGCTGACCTGATGCGCCGGGCCAACGTCGAACTGCAGAAGCTGCCGTTGAGCGACTACCAACGGACGGTGAAGTCGTACCTGTGCAAGCAGGTGCTCTCCGCGCGCACCGGTGAGCCGAAGATGACGATGACCACCGCACTCGCGGACTTCGCGCAGCACTGGAACTCGACCATGACCGATGCGGTCAGGGCGTCTGGGGCGCAACTTTCCGGAGACCTGTCCGATCTGGCCGTGGATCCGCCCGGCTCCGCCACAGCGGTCGACCCGCCCCCCCAGGACGCGCTGTTGGACGCGGCAAGCGACGCCGTGGTGGGCCTCGAGCAGCTGATCGAGTTCCGCCGCCTCCGCCTGGAGTCTGGCGACGACGACACCGAACAGTTCAGCCCCACTCCGGGGCCGAGCCGTAGCCAGCTGCGAGTGGGCTGGGAGGCCGCTCGCAACCCGGTGGGTGACGCGGTGTCCGCTGTGGTCGCAGCGTCGCGGGAGGCGGCCGAGCTGCGACAGCGTCGCCGCTCGCTGGACGGAAGGGATGATGCGGCTGCAGCGGCGCTGCGACGCGCCACGCGTCTCGGTCGCGCTGCGCTGGGCCGCCTCCGACGCTGACGGTCACTCTCGTCCGGCATGGGTGAACAGAGCACCGCTTCTGCGGGAAAACTTCTTCGGGAATGTTGCGAGTCGCAGTCGAACATGATCTGCTGACCGCACGTGGTCAAGCAGTCGCCACACTGTCCCCCCAACGTGGAGTGCTGGTATGACTGCGACGATCGATGAACAACCCTTCGTGGTCCTCGAGTTCGGTACCAAGATCCGCCGCAGCGAGCGTCGCCGCGGAGAGCTGACGGCAGTTCTGCTGGCCGAGGCGGCCGTGGCCAACGAGCCAGAACGTACTCGTCTCCAGGACGAAGTCGTTGTGCTCAACATGTGCGTCGCACGGTCGATCGCGTCGCGTTACCGTGACCGCGGCGAGGCGTACGAAGACGTCTTGCAGGCGGCGCACGTCGGCCTCGTCAAGGCCGCCCGTAGGTTCGACGCGAGCCACGGCAAGGACTTCCTGTCCTTCGCCGTCCCCACGATCTCGGGTGAGGTCAAGCGTCATTTCCGTGACTGCGGCTGGACGGTACGCCCGCCCCGTCGGATCCAAGAGCTGCAAAGCCGCATCTCGTTCGTCAGCTCGGAGCTGGCACAGCAGTTGCACCGCTCTCCGACTGCCACGGAGGTGGCGCACCGGTTGGAGATACGCGTCGACGAGGTCATCGAGGCCCTCGCGGCTGACGGCTGCTTTACACCCACGTCGCTCGACAAGCGCGTCGGTGACGACGATGGGGCACCGCTCGGGGAGCTGCTCGGTGGCAACGACGTCGACCTGGACCGCGCGGAAACGCACGTTGCGTTGATGCCGCTGCTGAGCGAGCTTGCACCACGCGACCGTCACATCGTGACGCTGCGCTTCTTCCACGGGTGGACCCAGGAGCAGATAGCCCAGGAGATCGGCGTGACTCAGATGCAGGTCTCTCGGCTCCTGGCACGGATCCTGCGGGACATGCGCGGGCGGCTGGTGGCCTAGCCGGGGTCCGCATCGACAGTTCGCGCCCCGGCATGCCAGGGTCAAACCTTCACAGGAGGCCACAGCATGACTGACGATCCCGGCGGACCGGCACGCTCACGGCCGGACACCGCTCAGAGCGTCCCTCCCGTCGCGGTACGGCCGCTGGATGTCGACCAGGCGGTGCGCCTCGACTTACCGCACTCCGTGGTGGTGCTGGTCGGCGGTGCCTGGCGCCACGCCTGGCTGCTCGGGCACGACCGTCACGCGCACGCTGTGTCGTTCCTGGTCCAGCGCCTCGATCCCGACGCCGGCGAGGCGGTGTGGCTCACCGACGTGGAGCTCGGCGAGGTCGACCCCGGGTATGGCGCCGCCACGGCCTGAGGACGAGCTCCAGGCCGGTCCGGTGCTTCCGCCGCGCAAGGGGTACAGCCGTCTGATGCAGCTCCGCTGGTACGCCGAGACGCCCACCCGCCGCACCCGCCAGATCGCCGCCGACGTACTGGCCGGCATGGCACTCCTGCTGTGCTATTGGCTGGGGACGTCGGTGCACGACCTGACAGCCGAGCTGGCCGGCCCGGGACAGACGCTGGAATCGGCGGGAGGCGATCTGGCGGGCCGGATGAGCGACGCTGGCTCGGCCGCGAGCGAGGTGCCGTTCGTCGGCGACCGGCTGCAGGACGCACTCGAACAAGGCGGCGACGCCGGACGCACCATCGAGAACGCAGGGGTCCAGCAGCAGGAGGTGGTCGGCACGCTCGCCACCGCCCTGGGTTGGGTCACCGGCGGCACTCCGGCACTGCTGGTGCTGGCCAGCTGGCTGCCAGTGCGGCTGCGCTTCGCCCGGCGTGCCGGCCAGGCTTCGTGGCTGCTCGAGAGCGGCGCCGGCATGGATGTGTTCGCGATCCGCGCGCTGGCGCGGCAGCCCATCAGCGTGCTGGCGCGACTGCCGCAGGATCCGGCCGCAGGATGGCGCGTCGGCGACCCGCAAGCCATCGAGTCGCTAGCTGCGCTCGAGCTGGGCCGACTCGGCCTTCGGGTCGGTCACGGACCGAGGACCTCGTCGACGTAGCACCACCGCCAGCTCTCGCCCGGCTCGGCGGAGCGGACGACCGGATGAGTGGTCTCGCGGTGGTGGGCGGAGGCGTGCAAGTTGGGGAGCAGGTGGGTCCACCTGCGCAAGTGCACCGAGTGCGGACATGTGGGCTGCTGTGACTCCTCGCCGGTCACCAGGCAGTCCTCGCAGCCGTCGGGCGTGTGTGCCTCCGGCTCGGCCGTCATGGTTTGTCCGCCGCGCTCAGGGCCGGAGCGCCCGATGCGGCGTGGCCTCCGCGTTATGCCCTGCGCCGGTTCGCTTGGCACGTGCTCGACCACGCCTGGGAAATCGAGGACAAAAGCGAGTAACGTTCCGTGAGCGCCAGTCGTGCGCTAGCGGCCGGCGCCGGTCTCGCGGTACAGGTCACGACGGCATCCAATCTCCCCGCCGTGATGGGCGTCGTGGTCGATCATGGTCCAGAAAATGCGCCAGTCGGCCACTCTTCGCCCCAGTTCGTCAGCCGTGGCGTGTCCAGGTCCGCTTCGTCCAGCGCCCCGAGGTCTGCATGCAGAAGGGCGTGCCCCTCACGGAGCAGGAAACGGCCTCCGCGACCGACGTCGGCCCCGGCAGGTCGGGGAAGGTGAGCCGGCGTGGCCCGAAGCCCACTCGTGGTAGATCACCTTGCAGTCCGCAAGGTGGACCAGCCGCCATCCGATTGTGGTGAACGGCGGCGGCACCGGGTCCGGTTCGTCGTAGTCGGCTACCCAGACACCGCGGTCGTCCGCATGAATGGTCCTGCAACCGGTGTGCGCGAGGGGGGAGTTGAACCCCCACACCCTTTCGGGCACACGGACCTGAACCGTGCGCGTCTGCCTATTCCGCCACTCGCGCGTGAGCGGCAGGCAGCGTAACACGCAGCGTCTCCATACGGCTTCGGTCGCAGGGTGCCCTCAGGCCTGCCCGATACGATCCAGGGCAGGTTTGTTGCCCGCTGCGGAAGGAGGTCCGTCCGTGGGGGTGCTGCACCGCTTCGAGCAGCGGCTGGAGCACGCCGTCACCGGGGCGTTCGCGCGAGCGTTCCGCAGTGCGGTCCAGCCGGTGGAGATCGCCGCGGCGCTGCAGCGCGACATCGACAACTCGGTCCAGATCCTTTCCCGCGACCGACAGCTCGCCCCCAACAGCTTCACCGTCGAGCTCTCGGCGGTCGACTACGATCGGCTGGCACCGTACGGACAGACCCTGGCCGACGAGCTCGCCGAGATGGTCCGGTCACATGTGGCCGAACAGCGCTACACGCTCGCCGGGCCGCTGATGATCAACTTCGTCCGGCAGGAGGGACTGTCGACAGGCCGGTTTCGGGTCAGCGGTCAGGCCAACGCCAGCGTGACGCCGGCGCCGGGCCAGCGGATGACCGAGACCGCCATACGCGGGGCACCGGTGCTGTTGGAGGTCAACGGGATGCGGCACCCACTCGAGCCGCCCGGCGTCGTCGTCGGTCGGGGCAGTGAGGCCGACCTGCGGATCAACGACCCCGGGATCTCCCGACGCCACGTCGAGATCCGCGTGGACGTCAACGGCGACCAGATCAGCGTCAGCGCAGTGGACCTCGGCTCCACCAACGGCACCTCCGTCGACGGCCGCAAGGTCCAGGAGGCGCTGCTGCGTGATGGGTCGCGGATCCACATCGGCAGCACCACGTTGGTGGTACGCAATCCGCACCTCACTGATGGCATCGGGGTGTCCTGAGTGTCCGAGCTGACCCTGACGCTGATCAAGCTCGGCTTCCTCGCCGTGCTCTGGTTGTTCGTGCTCTCGGCCGTCTCGGTGATCCGTTCCGACATCTTCGGCGCCCGGGTCGACTCGACGAAGACCAGGCAGCCCAAGGCAGCCAAGCAACCCAAGCCGGGACGGGAACCTCGCGGATCGCCCCGCAGCGTCGAGGTCACCGAGGGCCCCAACGCCGGCCAGACGGTGCCGCTGGACGGTCGGCCCATCCTGATCGGACGGGGCAGCGACGCGGCGCTTCGGCTCGACGACGACTACGTGTCGACCCGCCACGCGCGTATCGCGACCAACGGCGAGCAGTGGTTCGTCGAGGACCTCGGCTCGACCAACGGCACCTACCTCGGCAGCCAGCGCGTCACCTCGCCGATGCCACTCACGGTCGGTACCCCGGTACGCGTGGGCAAGACCGTCGTCGAGCTGCGGAAGTAGCTGCTCGATGTCGATGCACCTGCGCTACGCCGCCTTCTCCGACCCTGGCCGGGTCCGTCGCAACAACCAGGACTCCGGGTATGCCAGCCCCCGGTTGCTCGTAGTCGCCGATGGGATGGGTGGTGCCGCCGCCGGTGATCTGGCCTCCTCGGTGGCGGTCGAGACGGTCCGCCGTATCGACACCGGCACGCCGCCCGACGACCTGCTCGAGGTGCTCGCGGGTGCTGTGCAACGTGCGAACGACCGGCTTGCCGAGGTGGTTCGGGCCGATCCGTCCGTCGAAGGCATGGGCACCACGCTGACCGTCGTGCTCGCCGACGGGGACCGAGTCGGCCTGGCCCACGTCGGGGACTCGCGGGCGTACCTGCTGCGGCAGGGCGAGCTCAGCCTGCTGACGCACGACCAGACCTTGGTGCAGGGCCTGGTCGACGAAGGCAAGATCAGTGATGAGGAGGCCAAGACCCATCCGCACCGCTCGCTGATCCTGCAGGCGCTCGACGGTCGGGGAGTCATCGAGCCCGACCTGGAGATCCTCAGCCTGCAGCCGGGCGACCGGCTACTGCTGTGCAGCGACGGGATCAGCGGATTCCTCGACGACAGCGAGCTCGCCACCCACCTCGGCGCGGAGACGGTGGACGCCGCCGCGGTCGAGCTCGTCCAGGCGGCGCTCGACGCGCGGAGCAGCGACAACGTCACCGCACTGGTCGCCGAGGCGGTCGAAGGCGACGCTCCGGCCGGACAAAGCCAGCCGATGCTGGTGGGGGCCGCGGCCGAGCAGGCCCGGCCGGGCGGTGGGCTGGCTGACACCGCGACGCAGCCCGCGGTGGTCGTCGACGACGACGAGGGCACCGGCGGTGCATCGGACCGCGACCTCGAGGAGCTGCGCTACGCACCGCGGGCACCTCGCCGGTTCGGGGGCCTGCGCCTCGTCCTTGCGGTGCTGCTGGCCCTCACCGTGCTCGCGACCGGCGCCGTGATCGCCTACCAGTGGAGCCAGAGTCAGTACTACGTCGGCGCTGCCAACGGCAGCGTCGCCATCTACCGCGGCTTGGATCAGGACCTGCCGGGCCTCGACCTCAACTCGCTGCACGAGGAGTACCCGCTGCTGCTGGACGA
This sequence comes from Nocardioidaceae bacterium, assembly GCA_013696015.1. GTDB lineage: Bacteria > Actinomycetota > Actinomycetes > Propionibacteriales > Nocardioidaceae > JACCYJ01. The sequence continues at coordinate 3,310 of JACCZI010000240.1, read as the reverse complement.
CATTCCGATCTTCCAGCGTGAGGAGCTCCAGGCAGGCATCGAGGCGGACAGCCTCGCCGACGCCGAGGACAAGGTCGCAGCGTTACAACAACTAGCGAAGGACTGCCTGGCGGGCATCAGGCCCTGCGAGGGCGTTGCTACGCCAACCGACGAGCCGTCAACCAGCCCGACCCCGAGTGACGACCCGAGCCAACGGCAGGGCGAGCGGCGGCGCAACCGCGACCGGCAGGGTCAGCAGCGGTGAGCGCCCTGGGCGCAGGCTTCGTCCCGCGAAAACGCCGGGGGGCCGAGCTGTACCTGGTGGTGCTGGCGCTGGCTGTCGGGCTGGGTGCCTACGTCGGCGTGGGTCTCGGGGTCTCGGGCGACGTCCCGGCTGACGTCTATACCTTCGGCGGCGGGCTCGCGCTGCTGGCTCTGCTGACCCACGCCGTGGTGCGCTGGCTCGCGCCGTACGCCGACCCGGTCCTGCTACCGCTCGTCATTGCGCTCAACGGTCTCGGCCTGGCGATGATCTACCGCATCGACTTCGGCCTGGCCGACCGTGGTCAGTCTGTCGGGCCGTTCGCAGGACCGCAGCTGACCTGGACGGCCATCGGCGTTGCGGGTTTCGTAGCCGTTTTGTTCATCGTGCGCGACCACCGCCGCCTGCAGACGTACACGTACACCTTCGGCCTCGTCGCGATCGTGTTGCTGCTCCTGCCGCTGCTGCCGGTTCTTGGTGTCGAAGTCAACGGCGCACGGATCTGGGTCTCGCTGGGCCCGTTGAGCTTCCAGCCCGGTGAGATCGCCAAGCTGTGCCTGGTCATCTTCTTCGCCGGTTACCTCGTGGTCAAGCGAGAGCCGCTCGCCCTGGCGGGACGTCGTTTCATCGGCATCGACCTGCCGCGGGGCCGTGACCTGGGTCCGATCCTGGTCGCCTGGCTGCTCAGCCTCGGGGTGCTGGTGTTCCAACGCGACCTCGGCTCGTCGCTGCTGTTCTTCGGTCTGTTTCTCGTGCTGCTCTATGTCGCCACGGAGCGAGCCGGCTGGTTGGTGGTCGGGGGACTGCTCTTCGCCGCGGGCGCCTACTTCAGCTATCTCACCTTCGACCATGTGCAGCTTCGGGTGCAGGGGTGGCTCGACCCGTTCAGCGACACCGATGACTACTTCCAGATCATCCAGGGCCAGTACGGGATGGCCCATGGCGGTCTGCTCGGTCGCGGTCTCGGCCAAGGCGACCCGGTCATGACGCCGTACTCGTACTCCGACTTTATCGCCGCCTCGCTCGGCGAGGAGCTGGGCCTGGCGGGACTGATGGCGATCATCGTCGTCTATGCGTTGGTGGTGGAGCGAGGCCTGCGAACCGCCCTGGTCTGTCGAGACACGTTCGGCAAGCTGGTCGCCACCGGGCTGGCGGTCTCCTTCGCCCTGCAGGTCTTCGTGGTCGTCGGCGGCGTCACGCGGCTCATTCCGCTGACCGGCTTGACGACACCGTTCCTGTCGTACGGCGGCTCCTCGCTGGTCGCCAACTGGGCCATCATCGCGCTGCTGATGCGGATCAGTGACCAGACGAGGCGACCGGCACCGGAGGTCCGTCCCTTGGAGTCTGACGATGCCACCCAGGTGGTGAGGATGCGATGAACCGTCCGATCCGGATCATGGCGATCGGCTGCTTGGTGATGTTCTTGGCGTTGATGGTCAACGCCAACTACGTGCAGTTCCTCAATGCCGACGAGCTGAACGCGCGCAACGACAACCGCCGGGTGCTCAACGCCGAGTTCTCCCGCGAGCGCGGCCCGATCCTGGTCGCCAACGACTCCGTCGCCCGCAGCGACCCGAGCGACGACGAGTTCGAGTACCAGCGGACATACACGCAGCCGGAGCTCTACGCGCACCTCACCGGCTACTACTCCTACATCTACGGCGCCCGGGACCTGGAGCAGAGTGAGAACGGCGTCCTCTCCGGCAGCGACCCGCGTCTCTTCGTCAACCGCGTCATCGACCTGGTCGGCAGCGAGCAGCCCACCGGCGGCAGCGTGCTGCTGACCATCGACCCTCGCGCCCAGCGGGCGGCGTACGAGGGGCTGACCAACCTGGCCGGCAACACCACCGGTGCCGCAGTGGCGCTCGACCCGAACACGGGCGAGATCCTGGCGATGGTGAGTGTCCCGGGCTACGACCCGAACCGGCTGGCCAGCCACGACCCCGACGAGGCCGAGAAGGCGTGGCAGAACCTGAACGACGACCCTGGCCAGCCGCTGCGCGACCGCAGCCGAGAGGAGATCTACCCACCGGGTTCCACCTTCAAGCTGGTGACGGCGGCGGCCGCGCTGTCCAACGGCTACGAGCCGGACACCATGGTCAACGGCAGCGCGGCGCTGACGTTCAAGGGCATCTCGTACACGCTGCGCAACCAGAGTGGGGACAGCTGTGGCGCCGAGCGGATCACGTTGACCCAGGCCTTGGCGGTGTCGTGCAATGTGGCGTTCGGTGACATAGGCCGCGACCTGGGCGAGGCGGCGTTACGCGATCAGGCCGACGCGTTCGGCTTCGGCGACAGCGACGTCATCCGCGATCTGCCTGCCGCCGTCAGCCAGTTCACTGCGCCCGACGCTGACCCGCTCGACGAACCGCAGACCTCGCTGAGCGCGATCGGGCAGTTCGACGTGGCCGCCAGCCCGCTGCAGATGGCCATGGTCGCGGCCGGCATCGCCAACAACGGCACGGTGATGAGGCCGTACGTCGTCTCCGAGGTCCGCGGCCCGGATCTCGACGTGCTCGAGGCCACCTCGCCCGAACGCCTCCACGAGGCGGTGTCGTCCGACGTGGCGGCCGAGCTGACGCAGATGATGGAGACCGTGGTCACCGACGGCACAGCCGGCTCAGCCGCGATCCCCGGTGTGCCGGTGGCGGCCAAGACCGGCACCGCCCAGTCGTCGGCCGAGCGCAAGCCGTACGCGTGGTTCGTGTCGTTCGCGCCAGCCGACAACCCGCAGGTCGCCGTCGCCGTGTTTGTGCAGGACGCCACCGGGGTCGCCCGCACCGATGTGTCCGGCGGTGGGTTGGCCGGCCCCATCGCGAAGGCAATGATGGAGTCGGTGATCTCCCGATGAGTACGGTGCTGGGCGGCCGCTACCGCCTCGACCGGCACATCGCCACCGGAGGCATGGATCAGGTGTACGAGGGCACCGATACGGTGCTCCGCCGTCGGGTCGCGGTGAAGCTGCCGCCACCGAGCGAGGCTCGAGCTCCGACGCGACCGACCGCCAGCCCCACCAGGTCGAACGATCCGACTACCGAGCCGACCACCGAGCCGACCACCGAGCCGACC
>JACCZI010000070.1 GCA_013696015.1 Nocardioidaceae bacterium | reverse complement strand
GCATAGTGCCCCGTCTCTCCCCGGAGCTTTCCCACATGAGGGCGACGCGTCGAACGTCCGCCACGTGCTGCGACGTACTACGAGGCTGGGTGCCCACGCCGGGCACCTTGACCCACTTCTCGAACGTCTGCCTTGGTATCCCGGCGTGCCGCGCGAGCCGGGGTTCACGTATGGCACGCTTATGGCACGCGGTGGTTGTGCCGGCTGCTGATAGGTGCTTTGACCTGCGGTGATGTGTGCTCCCGCGACTGGACTCGAACCAGTAACCTGCCGGTTAACAGCCGGACGCTCTGCCAATTGAGCTACGCGGGACCGGCTCGCGGAACGCGAGCGCCCGCTCAGGTTAGCAAGGCAGGCGGCGCTCTCGGGGAGCTCCTAGAGCCCCAGCTCGGCGCGTGCCTCCGCCAGACCCCGATTGGCAGCCTCCACCACCTCGGGGGTATCCGGTTCGAGCCCGTTGTCCAACCAGAATGACCAGCTCACGCCGCCATCCCCGGCGGGGGGCCGGCGGGCGACCACCTTGAGGCCGCGGCTGCCCGCCACCGGCACGTGGCGGCTCAACACGATGCTGGCGGTGACGCGCTCGCGTACCACCTCCAGCAGCTGTCCGGGCTCGGCCATGTCGAGCGCGTAACGAGGTTGCGGCTGGCCGAAGTCGGCCACCTCGAAGATCACCAGCTGTTCGGTGTCACGATCCCACGTGGCCCGGTCCACGCAGTGCCAGGGGACCCGCCGGTGGCCGTCATCAGCGTCGAGGTGGAGTGCCTGATCGGTGGCGACGTGCCAGCGGCCAGCCCGATCAGGGGTTGTTGTCAGGATGCGCTCCTTGCGCCGCAGCTGCAACGCTGCCCGGACCTCGTCCGGGAGTGGGTCGCGCCGGGGACGCCAGGCCATGGACTCATCTTCGCTCACCCGGACCAGAAGTCCCGCAGTCCAGCAGCCGCCGGGGTCGACCGCAGCTTGCGCAACGCCTGCGCCTCGACATACCGCACACGATCGCGGCTCATGCCGAGCTCGGTGGCGACGTCTTGTGTGCCCCGCGCCGCTCCGCTGAAGCCGTACCGGCGGACGAGAATCGCCTGCTCCTGCGCAGAGAGAACGCTGAGCGCGTCGCGCAGCCGCTCTTCCATGACTGCCTCGGCCGCGAAGTCGCTCGGGTCGGTGGCATCCGGGTCGATGATCGTCTCGCCCAGCTGGGACACGTGCGCCATCGCCATGTCGAGCGACAGTGGCTCACGGTCGTGGCGCAACAGGTCGTCGACCACGTCGGAGTCGAGCCCGGTCAGGTGAGCCAGCTCATCGACGGTGGGAGGTCGACCCAGACTCACCGTCAGCTCACGACGGACAGCCAGGCACAGGTTGAGCCTGCCCATGACGTGGACCGGCAGCCGGATCGTCCGGGATGCTTCGGCGAGGCCCCGGGTGATCGCCTGGCGGATCCACCACATGGCGTACGTCGAGAATTTGTAGCCGCGCTGGTAGTCGAACTTCTCCACGGCCCGGATCAGGCCGAGGTTTCCCTCCTGGATGAGGTCGACGAGCGGCACTCCGCGGCCGCGGTAGCGACGTGCCGCCGAGACCACCAGGCGCAGGTTGGCGGCGACCATCCGACCGCGGGCCCGGTGGCCGACTAGGGCGAGCACCCGCAGCTCATCGGCGAGCAGCGAGTCCGGGCACCCTGCGTCGAGTCGGGCCAAAGCCAGCAGCCCTGCCTCGACGTCGAACGCCAGCCGCACCTCCTCGGCCGCCGACAGCAGCGGCACAGCGGCGATCCGGTCGAGGTAGCACCGCAACCCATCCGAGCGGTCCTCGAGGGCAGACTCGACCACCTTGGCCGCTCCTGCTGCCCTCATGGCTGCCTCCCCGGCGCTCGTCCTCTGCGCTGCAGTGTCGTGGGGCCGCTGTCATTTCGGGGACGTCCGGGCGGATCTGTGGACACCAGCCGAACTACTCAGGCCACTCCCCCGCCGATGGCCCGATCCCGTAGCGCGCGACGCCGCTGCTCGAGCGCCACCAGCTCACCGAACATGCGGTTGTAGTCGCTGACCTGCTCGATCGGGTTCGTGCGTTGCAGCCGCGACTTGAGCGCCTCCACCTGGCGTTGTGCCGTCAGCTCCTGCACCCGGGCCAACAAGGCGGACACCAGGCGGTCATCGGGCTCGGTGACAGTCCGCATCGGCTCGACGGCCAGGCCGGCGATAAGACGGGCCGTCTCGGGCTCATCGGCGTCCGTGGTCAAAGACTGCCACCACCGCGGATCGGGCGCTGTCGGCAGCGGCACCGCGGTCACCGCCGACCACAGCGCCGACAGGGTCGGGTGGGTGAAGTCCCCGGCATCGAGCCCACTGACATCGACCAGATGTGGGTACTGCACCACGGCCTTGAGCGCCTCCCACTCGTCGGCGAAGTGCGCGTCCCGTACGTCGGGTACGTCCGGAGCCACCGGCGCACTCCCGTTGCCGGTTCGCGGTGCCGAGCTGGTTGTTGGCTGACCGCGCGGCCGGCGTGACGACGCCCGGCGCACCTCCGCCCTGACCTCGTCGATGTCGACACCCACCAGGCCGGTCAGCTCGCGGGTGAAGGCGTTGACCTTGGAGCGGTCACGCACGCTGGCCACCAGCCGAGCCGCGTCGCGGACGGCGTCGACCCGCTGGTCCGCCCGGTCCAGGTCGTATCGGGAAAGGACGTTGCGCAGCACGAAGCGGTAGAGCGGCACCCGTCGGGCGACCAGCTCGCGCACGGCGGCGTCGCCCTTCGACAGTCGCAGGTCACACGGGTCGAGGCCCTCCGGTTCCACGGCGACGTACGTCTGGGCCACGAACTGTGCGTCTCCCTGGAAGGCACGCATCGCCGCGCGCTGGCCGGCGTCGTCCCCGTCGAACGTGAAGATGATCTCGCCGCGGAACTCGTCGTGGTCGAGCAGCAGCCGCCGCAGCAGCCGGGCATGGTCGTCGCCGAAGGCGGTGCCACAGGTGGCCACGGCGGTCCCCACACCGGACTCATGGCAGGCCATCACGTCGGTGTAGCCCTCGACCACCACCGCCTGCGACCCGCTCGAGATGTTGCGGCGGGCGAGGTCCACGCCGTAGAGGACGTGGCTCTTCTTGTACAGCGGGGTGTCGGGGGTGTTGAGGTACTTCGCCTCGACCCGGTCGTCGTCGAACAGTCGGCGCGCCCCGAACCCGACGACGTCGCCGGACAGCTCGCGGATCGGCCACAGCAGACGGCCCCGGAAACGGTCGTACGCCCCCCGCGTACCGGAGGCCACCAGCCCGGCGGTGACGAGCTCGTCGTCGCGGAACCCCTTCTGCCGCAGGTGGCGGAGCAGCGCCTCGCCGCTGCGCGCGGCAAAGCCGATGCCGAAACGCTCGGCGGCGTCCTTGTCGAAGCCGCGGTCGCTCAGGAACTGGCGCCCTGGTGCTGCCTCCGCCGAGTCGGCCAACGCACTGGCGTAGAACTCGGCGGCGAGGCTGTTGGCCTCGACCAGTCGGGAGCGCTGGCCGCGTTGTTGCGTCGGCGCGCTGCCACCCTCGGCGAAGCGCAGCTGCACTCCGTAGCGGCCCGCCAACCGCTCGACGGCCTCGGTGAACGACAACCCCTCGATCTGCTGCAGGAACGTGAAGACGTCTCCCCCCGCCTGGCAGCCGAAGCAGTGGTAGTAACCCCGACTCGGCGTGACGCTCAACGAGGGTGACTTCTCGTCGTGGAACGGACACAGGCCTTTGAGCGACCCGCCGCCTGCCGGGCGCAACGTCACATGCTGGCTGATGACCTCGTCAATGTGAGCCCGCTCGCGGACCGCTGCGATGTCGTCCTCGCGGATCCGCCCAGCCATGATCGGCGAGTCTACGCAGCGCAGCCGCGCGGAGGTGACGCCCTGTGGACGCCGCTGCCGAACCCCGGAATTGGCGGGAAGGTGACGCGGTCAGTGGGGCCGTGCGTCATCTTCGCGCCAATTGCGGCATGAGTCCGGGCTACCGGCCGCAGAGGCGGGCGTGCCAGGCGCGGGCCGACGGGTCGGTGAGCGAGGCGACCTGGTCGATCACGACGCGCAGCCGTGCCGCCTCGTCGACCGCCTGGGTGTGGTCCTGCCGGAAGGTCGGCTCAAGAGCGTCCGGTCCGGCAGCCGCGAGCGCCCCCACCAGATCCCCCAGCACCGCACGCTGCCGCAGCAGCAGCTCCCGGCGCTCGTCGCTGCGCATCACGAAGTGGGCAGCGATCCCCTTGAGCACCGCGATCTCGGTCCAGGTGTCCTCCGGCACCACCAGGTCAGCGGCGTACCGAGTGAGCCTGCCGGCGCCGTGCCGCGCCCGTGTGGCTGCCTCGGTGGCGCTGCAGAAGCGGCCGATGAGTGCGCTGGTCAGGCCCTTCAGCCGTGCCAGTGCGATCCGGGTCCCGTCGTACGCCCGGTCCGGCCACTCCGGCAGCACGGCCAGCCGCTTCAGCGCCGACTCGAGCACTGCGTCGTCGGCCTGCGGCAGGTACCAGTCGCGGACGGCCGTCCAGACACCGGCGGGCTCGGCGCTCACCGCATCGAACTGAAACCGCCCGGCGACGACGGCGTCCTCGACGTCGTGCACCGAGTAGGCGATGTCGTCGGCCAGGTCCATGACCTGCGCCTCAAGGCAGCGCGCCGCCGACGGCGCACCGTCGCGGAGCCACCAGAACACCGGGAGGTCGTCGGCGTACACGCCAAACTTCCGGACCCGCCACGACGGGTCGTCGTTGTTGCCGAGCGGCACCTGCGGGGCGTCGTCCAGTGTCCACGGGTACTTGGCGCAGGCGTCGAGCACGGCCCTGGTCAGGTTGAGCCCCAGGCTGCGCGGCGGAGGCGTGGAGTGGTCGAACGTCTTGGCCTCGAGGCGGGTGAGGACGCGCAACGTCTGCGCGTTTCCCTCGAAGCCACCGATCTCGAGGGCGGCGTCGTTGAGGGCCCGCTCACCGTTGTGACCGAACGGCGGGTGCCCGAGGTCGTGCGCCAGCGCGGCCGTCTCGACCACGTCGCCGTCGCAGCCGAGCGCCTTTCCGAGGTCGCGCGCAACCTGGGCAACCTCGAGCGAGTGGGTCAGGCGGTTGCGGACGAAGTCGTCGGTGCCCGGCCCCACCACCTGCGTCTTCGCGGAAAGCCGCCGGAACGAGGCCGCGTGCAGCACGCGTGCCCGGTCTCGCTCGTAGGGGGTGCGACCGCCGCGCTTGGCCGGTTCGTCGAGCAGCCGTGCGGCGTCTCGGGCCGTGTAGCCCGGTGTGCTGGCCGGTACGTCCATCACAGGCGAGGCTAGCCGGTGTGGCGCCGGTGCCATCTCCGGATGACAGGCACGACGTCGCCGGTGACAATGGGGCATGACCCGCACTCGCCTGCTCACCGGCGGCGCTCTCTCTGCCGTCATCTGCCTCGCTGCCACCTCCGCCGGAGTGCCAGCGGCGGCGATCGGCGAGGGGGCCGCGCCCACCTCGGTGCAGCTCAACGCGGCCACGTCACTGTCCGTTGGCATCGCATTCGCCGACCGGGGCCGCGGCAAGACGCCTCGGCAGCCCCAGCCGTCGGGGTACACCATGCAGTGCCGCGAGGTGCTTTGAGGCTGCGCCTGTCAGCCGCCTGAGACACCGATCTCCGCTGCGGCGTCGATGCGCCGAACGTCGCGGTCGTCGAGCCAGCCGTCGGGCACGGCTACCCGCCGAGGGCTGCCCTGACGGCCCCGCGGGGCGCCCAGCTCACTAGTCGGGTACGGCTCGGCGGGGTCCAGGTCGGCGAGCAGCGCGTCGAGATCCGCGAGAGACGACACCATCCCCAGCCGGGCACGGATGTGACCCCCGGCTCGGAACCCCTTGAGATACCACGCGATGTGCTTGCGGAACTCGATGCAGCCGCGTTCCTCGCCGACGTGCTCGACGAGCAGCTCGGCGTGACGACGCATCACCGCCGCAACCTCTCCGAGGCTCGGCAGCGCAGGCGTTCGCTCCCCGGCGGCGGCGAAAGCGGCGGCCAGATCGCGGAACAGCCACGGTCGACCCAGACAACCACGACCCACGACCACACCGGCGCAGCCGGTCAGCTCGACCATCCGGACAGCGTCGGAGGCCTCCCAGATGTCACCGTTGCCGAGCACGGGAATGTCGACGGAGGCCACCAGCTCAGCGATCGCGCCCCAGTCGGCCGACCCCGAGTAGTGCTGCGCCGCGGTCCGGGCGTGCAGCGCGATTGCAGCGATCCCCGACTCCTGCGCGATCCGGCCAGCCTCGACGTACGTCTCGTGCTCGTCATCGATGCCCTTGCGCGTCTTCATCGTGACCGGCACGCCGTACGGCTGCGCCGCGGTGACGGCGGCACGCAGGATGTCGGCCAGCAGTCGCCGCTTCCACGGCAGGGCGGCGCCGCCACCCTTGCGGGTCACCTTGGGCACCGGGCAGCCGAAGTTGAGGTCCACGTGGCCGATGCCGTGGTCGCCACAGAGAATCTCGACCGCCTTCGCCACGTAGACGGGGTCCACCCCGTACACCTGCACCGAGCGGATCCGCTCCGCCTCGTCGAACACCAGCATCGACAGGCTCGTCCGGTCACCCTCGACGATGCCGCGGGACGTGATCATCTCGCAGACGTACAAGCCCGCCCCCTGCTCGCTGCAGAGGCGACGGAAGGCCGCATTGGTCACGCCGGCCATGGGTGCGAGCACCACAGGAGGCGTGACCTCGAGGCCGCCGAGGCGCAGTGACGCGGGGATCACCATTTTCCCAGTCTCCCCCACCTCGCAGTGGGGCGATCGACGCGTACTCACAAGCGAGCCGACGGACCACTCACTCGGGTGAGCCGACCGGCCAGGAGATCGGCTCGGTCTGGTTGCTGGTGCGCAGCTGCACCGCCTGCAGCGTTGCCTTCGGGGGCACCAGGTAGACCAGACAGGGTTTGACCCGGTCCTGCGGCGCGAAGCCTGCGGGCAGTGGGCCTCCGGCACACCTGTCGAACGTGCCCACCAGCGACGTCGGGGGGAACGCGGTGTCGGTCGAGTCGAAGCCGAACAACGGCACGTCGGTCTGCCGCATCGTGCCCGGCCCCTCGTTGGTCACGGTTGCCGACACGTAGTACGGCGTCGACGCGCGCTGCTTGGCGGAGAGGACGAACGAGGTGAAGTCTTTCATCGATCCTTTGACGACCTTCGACACAGTCACGCTCAGCACACTTGCCCGCGCTCCCTTGCCGACCGGGGCGCTTGCCTTGTCACCGACCTCGAGGGTGGCGCCCGCGTCGGTGAGCGTGACCCCCTGGGGGACCTTGACGTTCGGTCCGGTGGAGGGTGCGGTGTCCGTCGGCGTCGCCGCAGGCACCTCGGTGTCCTGCGAGCTGCAAGCAGTGCTGCCCACGGCCAGCACGACCGCAGTGAACAGCAAACCCGCGGACATCCGCCGGATAGGGGACCTCAGCACCATCCACATTGTGCGGGATCGGTGTTCAGCACCCCGCCAAACGCGCCGCGAGATGCGCGGTGACCGCCTTCAGGGGGATCCGTTCCTGGCGCATGCTGTCCCGCTCCCGCACGGTGACCGCGTCGTCGTCGAGGGTCTCGAAGTCGACAGTGAGGCAGTACGGCGTACCGATCTCGTCCTGTCGCCGGTATCGGCGCCCGATCGCACCCGCGTCGTCGAAGTCGACGTTCCACGCCCGGCGCAGCTCGCTGGCCAGGCCTCGGGCCTTCGGTGACAGGTCGGTGTTGCGTGACAACGGCAGCACCGCGACCTTGACCGGGGCCAGCCGGGGGTCGAGCTTGAGCACGACGCGCTTGTCCACGCCACCTTTGGCGTTTGGCGCCGCGTCCTCGGTGTAGGCGTCGATCAGGAACGCCATCATCGAGCGGTTGACCCCGGCGGCCGGTTCGATAACGTACGGAGTCCAGCGCTCGCCCTTGATCTGGTCGTAGTACGACAGGTCCTGGCCGGAGTGCTGCGCATGGGTGGTCAGGTCGAAGTCGGTGCGGTTCGCCACGCCCTCGAGCTCACCCCACTGAGAGCCGGCGAACCGGAAGCGGTACTCGATATCGACGGTGCGCTTGGAGTAGTGCGAGCGTTTCTCTTGCGGGTGCTCGTAGTGGCGAAGGTTGTCCCGGTCGACGCCCAGGTCGACGTACCACTGCGTCCGGACCTCGATCCAATGCTCGTGCCAGCCCTCGTCGGTGCCCGGCTCGACGAAGTACTCCAGCTCCATCTGCTCGAACTCGCGGGTCCGGAAGATGAAGTTCCCCGGCGTGATCTCGTTGCGGAAGCTCTTGCCGATCTGGCCGATGCCGAAGGGCGGTCTCCGTCGGGCCGACGTCATCACGTTGAGGAAGTTGACGAAGATCCCCTGCGCGGTCTCGGGGCGCAGGTAGTGCAGACCCTCGTCGGACTCCACCGGGCCGAGGTAGGTCTTCAGCAATCCGTTGAACATCCGCGGCTTAGTCCACGCGTTCTTCGTCCCGCAGTGGGGGCACGCGATGTGGGCCAGCTCGACGGTGTCCGGGTTGTCGAGGTCCTTGCGCTCGGCGTACTCCTCTTGGAGGTGGTCGGCGCGGAACCGACGGTGGCACGCCTGGCACTCGACGAGCGGGTCGACGAACGCGTCGAGGTGACCGGATGCCTTCCAGACCTGCGGTGGCAGGATCACCGAGGAGTCGAGGCCGACGACGTCGTCCCGGCCGGTGACCATGGCACGCCACCACTGGCGCTTGACGTTCTCCTTCAACTCGACGCCGAGCGGGCCGTAGTCCCACGCGGATCGGGTGCCGCCGTAGATCTCCCCGCTGGGGAACACGAAGCCGCGTCGCTTGCACAGGCTGACCACGGTGTCGACGGACTCGGCGGGCACGATGTCTCCATCCGGCTGGGTGTCGGTGGGCGGTGTCAAACGACCCACGTTAGTAGGTGTCGAAAACCTCGTACGCACTCGGTTCGTTGATCGCCCGCGACAGCAGCGGTACGGCGGTCACCTTGACGTCGTAGCCGGTCAGCGCACGGCGGTACGAGCCGACATCGCGCCAGCGAGTGGTCAGCGTCCATAGCTCCGGATCGTCCACGTTGCGGCCGATGACTCCGTCGACGTAGCCAGTGCAGTCGGATAGGACCGCCAGCGCCGAAGCGGCATCGCCTCGGAAACTCTCGGCGTCCGGCTGCTCGACTCGGTAACGCGTGACGACTAACACGGGCACACACCCTAGGTCCCGCCCCATCCCGACCATCCGTGAGTTTGCACCCGTTGATCCGTGAGTTTGTGCCCGACCATCCGTGAGTTTGCGCCCTGATCGCAGCTGCGGGTTGACACGGGTTGATGTGGGAATGAAAATCGTTCCCATGAAGTTGCTTTGTGCCAGCGCGGTTGCGGTCGGGATCAGTGCCGGACTTGTGAGCTGCTCGGACAGCGACGCCGCGTCCGTTCCACAGGTCGTGGCCGCCGCGTACCCGTTCGCGTTCGTGGCGGATCAGGTCGGTGGCGACGCCATCGAGGTGCACAACCTGACGTCGCCAGGTGTGGAGCCGCACGACGTCGAGCTGCCTCCGCAGCAGCTGGCCGATCTCTCCGATGCCGATCTGATCATCGTCGAGGGTGGCTTTCAGCCCGCGGTCGACGACGGTCTCGAGCAGATCGCGCCGACCGGTGAGGTCATCGACGTCGCCCGGGTCGTGACGCTGCAGGATGCCCCGGCGGAAGCCACCCTCGATCCGCACATCTGGCTCGACCCGCAGCGCATGGTTGCCCTCACCAATGCGGTTGCCGGCCGCGTGGCGTCGCTGACGCCGGATCGCGCGAGCGAGGTCCGCGACAACGCTCGGCGGTTGATCGACGCGCTTCACGAGCTGGACGCCGCGTACAGGTCCGGACTCGCCGACTGCACTCGCCGGACCTTCGTCACCAGCCACGCTGCCTTCGGTTATCTTGCCGCGCGCTACGACCTGGAGATGGTCTCGGTGGTCGGACTCGACCCGACTGTGGAGCCCTCACCCGCCGAGCAGGCCGCGATTGCTGACACGGTGACGCGCGAAGGAGTCACCACGATCTTCACCGAGACCCTGGTGAGCTCGGCCGTCGCCGAGACGATCGCGGACGAGACCGGAGCGAGGGTACGCACGCTCGACCCCATCGAGGGACTGACCGAGGAAACCTCCGACGAGACGTACCTGACTCTGATGCGCGCCAACCTGGTGGCCTTGCGGCAAGCGAATGGCTGCTCATGACGGCCCTTGCGCTGGATGCCGCCAACGTCAGCATCACCCTCGCCGGCCGACCCGTGGTCCGCCGCGTCGACCTGCGGGTTGCCGTGGGCGAATTCGTCACGCTGCTCGGCGTCAACGGGTCGGGCAAGTCGACGCTGGTACGTGCCTGCGTCGGGCTGCTGCCGTTGGCGTCTGGGACGGTCACCATCTTCGGCAGCGCGGTCGGCTCGCTGCGCGACCGGCGGCGTATCGGGTACGTCCCCCAGCGGGCGACCGCGTCGTCGGGCGTACCGGCGACCGTCGATGAGGTGATCATGACCGGTCGTCTGGCGCACCGACGACTTGCGGGCTGGCCGACCCGGTCCGACCGTGACGCGGTGGCCGCGGCGCTGCACCAGGTGGGCCTGACCGAACGGGCCGACGACTCGGTGGCGCGGCTGTCCGGAGGGCAGCAGCAGCGCGTGCTGATCGCCCGGGCCCTCGCCGGTGGCGCTGACCTGCTCGTGCTGGACGAGCCCACCGCCGGAGTGGACGCGGGCACGCAGGCGGTGCTGGCGAGCGTCCTCGAGGATCTGGTCGCGCAGGGCGTTACGGTCCTGCTGGTCGCCCACGAGCTGGGGCCGCTTGCGTCGCTGGTGGATCGCGCGGTGGTGCTGCGAGACGGTCGAGTCCTCTTCGACGGCCCGGTGCCCGAGGTGCCGTCGGGACCGGAGTCGCTGGCACACGACCACCCGCACAGCGGCCAGCCGATTCGAGCCGGTGGGTTGCACGGCGAAGGGATCTGGCGCTGATGGTCAACCTGCTCGACTACGACTTCATGCGCCGGGCGCTGCTGGCCGCCTTGCTCACCGGTCTGGCCGCGCCAGCCATCGGCACCTACCTCGTCCAACGCCGGTTGGCATTGCTCGGAGATGGCATCGGGCACATCGCGCTGACCGGCGTGGCACTGGGACTGCTGACCGGACGCGCTCCGTTGCTGACCGCTGTCATCGTGGCGGCTCTGGGCGCGGTGATCATCGAGCTTCTCCGGGCGTACGGCCGGACCAGCGGCGACGTCGCCCTCGCGCTGCTCTTCTACGGCGGTATCGCCGGGGGGGTGGTCATCACGGGGCTCGCCGGTGAATCCGCCGCGACCTTGAACTCCTATCTGTTCGGTGCCATCACGACGGTTTCCGACTCCGACCTGCGCATCGTCGTCGCTCTCGCGATCGTGGTGCTCACGCTCGGGGTCGGCCTTGCGCCACAGCTATTCGCCGTCTGCCAGGACGAGGAGCACGCCGAGGTCTCCGGCGTCCCGGTGCGCGCGTACGGGCTGTTGATCGCCGTGCTGGCCGCTGTCACGGTCACGGTGTCGATGCGGACGGTAGGACTGTTGTTGGTCAGCGCGCTGATGGTGGTGCCCGTCGCGACCGCCCAGCAGGTGACGCGCAGCTTTCGAAGCACCTTCGCGACGGCGATGGCGATCGGCGTTATCGCCTCGGTCAGCGGTGTCGTCACCAGCTTCCACGCCGATACAGCTCCGGGCCCGACGATCGTCCTAATCGCGCTGGCGGGGTTCGTGGTCGCGGCACCTGTCGGCGCCTTCGCTGCTCGGCACCGACACCGCAGCGAGCCGTTCAGTGAGCCGGACGAGACGTCGGTGATCGACGCCCACGACCTAAGCGAAAGCCATCCGCATGAGCACGGTCCACGATGCGGGCACGTTGCGGTTTCACACGGCGACCACGTCGACTACGTCCACGACGGTCATCGCCACGCTGCCCACGGGAGTCACTATGACGAGCACTGACCGGCCGGTTACCGCACGTACGACCAGGCAACGCCGTGCGGTGAGCGCTGCCCTCGTCGACATCACCGGCTTCTGCAGCGCCCAGGAGATCCACGGAATTGTCAAGGGGCGAGGCGACGCCGTCGGGTTGTCGACCGTCTACCGCACCCTGCAGGCGATGGCCGACTCCGACGAGGTGGACGTGCTGCGCACCGACGAAGGCGAGGCGTTATACCGCCGGTGCAGCTCCGGGCACCACCACCACCTGGTGTGCCGCGACTGCGGCCGTACCGTCGAGGTCGAAGGTCCGACGGTCGAACGCTGGGCGGACCGGATCGCCGCCGACCACGGCTTCGCCGATGTCTCGCACACGCTGGAGATCTTCGGCCGCTGCGAGACCTGCGGCTGACGGCCCCCAACCGCTCCCCCGCCACGAGGTCGTCCCCATCGCACCGCGTCAGGCGCTGCGGCGGGCTCAAGCCGGTCGACCGAGCGCGACCGCCTGGCTCACCGCGAACACAGCAACCTCAATCGACACTGCCACCAGCGCAACGGAGACGGCGTCGAGTGGGCGACTCACCGCCAAGGCGGCGATCAGTCCCGCCGCCAGGACATTGGCGACGAAAACTCGCAGCAACCACGGCCGCAGCGCAGCGCGACTCGCGGCAACGCCAAGGATCAGCGCCCACACCCCCGACCCGACCGCCGCGGCGAACACGACTCCAGACCGTAGGGCCAACGCCTCCGACAACGGTCCGGCGAAGAGGAGAAGGCATAGCCCGGTCAGCGCGCAGTACGCCGCGTCCAGTCGGAGTGTCAGCTGACCCAGCCTTCGCCCATCCATGCCGAGAAAGCTACCCGCCTTTCTGCGTAGGCATCTGTGTGCTGCTCATGCTGCTCGGGCAGCCCCAATCCCTACACATCGCGAGGGGCTGCGACGTGACACCATGCGGCCATGCGCGGACGTGCCGATGAGTCGCCAGATCTTGACCGCTGGTCCAGGCATGACTGGTGGGGCGTGGTGCTGGACGCACCTGACGTGCCGGCGCTCGCGCACTTCTATGCGGATCTGCTCGGCTGGAAGATCGCCAAGGAAGATGCCGAAGGTGCGGCCATTGGGCCAGTGGATGGCGTGGCCTACCTAGCCATCCAGTCGTCCCCGGACTACGTACGTCCGCTCTGGCCGGCCGTCAACGGCTCCCAGCAGATGATGATGCATCTCGACTTCCAGGTGAGTCACCTGGAAACCGCCGTCGCTCACGCCCTCGAGTTGGGTGCCGAGCTGGCTGAGCACCAGCCGCAGGACGACGTTCGGGTGCTCCTTGATCCGGCGGGTCACCCGTTTTGCCTCTATCTAGACGGGTAGTTGGTGCCCGCAGGGCTGCGCTGCCATGGCGGCAGCACCAGCATCGCGACGACACCGGCCAGGAGCACCACCGAGACGAAGATGACGGTGAGGTGCACCTGCAGCGAGCTGCCGTCGTACATGGTGATTCCGACTGCGACCAGCGCGAGCGCAATCATGGCCAGCGTGACCGGGTGCTGACGTCGAAGGCCGAGAATCACCAGCACGGCGGGAACCACGTACCAGATGATGCTCGCGGTGCCGAGTGCGCGGATGTCGCTGATCACCGCCTCCGGCAACGGTTCGACCCAGCCAGAGAAGAACATGGCGCCGCAGTGCAGTGCCAGACCTGCCACCCCGACACCGAAGAGACTCGCATCAGTGACCGTGACAGGCATCGCAAATCTGCGCACCGGGAGGGCAGCGAGCACGAGGCGGGCGCCGAAGACGACAGCGACTGCAGTCAGAAGGCCCACGAGGTAAGAGGTGGACACCAGGCCAGGCTACGGGCCGGAGGGGAATGGGCTGCGTGAGTGCAGCGTTGGAGGATGTCCAATCAACCAGCGGAACGAACGCAGGGAGTACGGGTGTGACCGTAGCCGTCAAGACCGCTGTTGTTGACCAAACTGCAGAGCTGCGTCGCCAGAGCGATGTCCTGGTCGAGAAGGGCTACCCGGCTCTGATGGAGCTGACCGAAGCGGGGTTTCGGGAGCTGGTTGCCCCGTTAGAGGAGCAGCTGCCGGCCGAGTCGTTCGTGCTCGTGGTGACCGGTGCCCTCGTTCCACCCGCGCGGCTGATCGAGCTGACCACGTTGAACGGCCAGCCCGGCTTCACGACGATGACGGCCGACGATCTTGCGCGGTTCCGGCCCACACCCGATCTGGCAATGCCGGACCGAGCGATCTACCTGGTCACCGAC
>JACCZI010000198.1 GCA_013696015.1 Nocardioidaceae bacterium | reverse complement strand
TCGGCTCGAAGGTACCCACACATGACACCGGCGATGCGCGAATTAGGGTCCCTGCATGGTCGACCTAGCATCCAGTCCATATCTCCGCTTTCCGCACGTCCGGGGCGACCTCGCCACGTTCGTCGCGACGACGACGTGTGGCTCGCCCCACTTGCCGGAGGTAGAGCCTGGCGGCTGACCGCCGACAGGGCGCCCGTGTCCAGTCCGCGCCTGTCGCCAGACGGCAGCCTGGTTGCCTGGTTGCCTGGACGAGCCGGTCGCAAGAGGCACCGGAGGTGTACTAGCTCCGGTGGACGGAGGCACCGCGCGGCGGCTCACGCACTGGGGTGTTACGCGCACGGCAACGCGCGGCTGGACGCCTGGCGCCCGATGTTCGACGAGGCAGGTCGGCTGATGCGCGACCACTACTGGCGCGCTGACATGGGTGGCACCGATTGGCCGGGTGTGCTCGCGCGGTACCGACCCCTCGTCGAGCGGCTCGGCAGCCACGACGACCTCATCGACCTGTTGTGGGAGGTCCAGGGCGAACTCGGCACCTCCCACGCGTGGGCATCGATCTGAAACACCGGCTGATCGACGGGACTATGGTGACCCAGCCCCGCTTCGCGTTCTGGAGCCGATCACGGTGGGGCTCGCTCCCGAGCGTATCGGGTGCCCCCACCACTCATCTGCCGTCACTTGGCGCTGGGCCACGCACCGATCAGCTGTCCCGCTGCATCACGGACAAGACGTTGCCGGCCGGGTCTTTAAACCACGCGATAGCAGGGCCGCCCCCGCGGAAGATCCCCTTGTCGTCCACGTTGAGCAGCCCGTCATATCGCTCGAAGTGCACCCCCCGGTCGACAAGGGCGTCGACTGCCCGCTCGACGTCTTCCACCGGGAAGTTCAGGATGGTGAACGACGCGGGTGCGTGATCTGGCTTGCCGTACACGAGGACGTCCCGGTCGCCGGTGACGTGCAGCGTCAACAAGCCCTCCATGTCCGGCACCTTGGTCACCCGCAGCCCGAGCGTCTCGCTGTAGAACTGCTGTGCCCTTGGCACGTCGTCGACCGAGAAACTGCTGAATGCCTTGCTGTCAGTCAACATAGGATTCCCTTCCGTGGTCTTTGCGTGATCGGTTCACTACCGCCTCCGGCTGGTCCGGCAACCGCGAGGATCGGAAGCTCACTGGTGGTGGAGACCGCTCAACCAGCCGGAACTCATCGCTGGAGGGGCTGGCTCAGTCTGCGAGGTGACGGGGCAGGCCGAACAGCGAGAACAGGCTGGTGTCGAGGAAGTTCGTAATCCGGCCGACCCGCCCCGCTGACACCTCGACGAGATGGATGGCGAACGGGTCGCGTCGGCCGGCCTGGCCGGTGGGCTTGTACTGCGCGTACGCCACGGAACCGTTGGCGCTGATCGGCAGCAGCCGCGACCCGGCACACCCGATCCCGGGGCCGCGCATCCACCGGCCGATGTCATCCGGCCCGCGCAACCACAGCTGGTACGGCGGCATGCTCTGGGTGGCGTCTTTGTGCAACAGGGCGACGAACGCATCGATGTCGTAGCGCTCGAAGGCGTCCACATAGCGCGCGAGCAGCGCTGTCCGCTCCGCGTCCATTGCGTCCGAGAGGTCGTCAGCGTCGAGGTTGTTGCTGGCCAACGTTGTGCGCGCCCGCTGCAGGGCACTGTTGACCGACGCGACCGAGGCATCGAGCAAGTCGGCCACCTCATCCGCCTTCCAGCGCAGCACATCGCGCAGGATCAACACCGCGCGCTGTTTCGGTGGCAGGTGCTGCAGTGCAGCCACGAAGGCCAACCGGATCGACTCACGCGCCACCGCCGTCTCCGCGGGATCGCGACCCTCCGGTTGCAGCCGGCTGTCGAGTATCGGCTCGATCCAACGACGGTCGTGCAGCGGGACGCCCAGGGAGGCCTCGACCGGCTGCCAGGCGTTCGGGGACAGGTCCATCGGCAGCGCCCGGCGCTGTCGCCCGCTCAACATGTCCAGCGACACGTTCGTCGCGATGCGGTAGAGCCAGGATCGCAACGACGCGCGGCCCTCGAAGCTGTCCCGGCCCCGCCAGGCCCGCACCAGCGTCTCTTGGACTGCGTCCTCGGCGTCGAACGCCGACCCGAGCATCCGGTAGCAGTAGCCGGTCAGCTCTCGCCGGTGCTGGTCTAGCTCCAGGTCGGGGGACTCTGTCGCAAGATCGGTCATCCGGGTCGTTCCTCTCTTGTCGCTCGCAGCACAGCATCCCCTGAGCCGTGGGGGTAGGCAAATAGCGACGACACGCCATGCGTGTCTGCTATTTGCCTACCCTCAGGGCGCGAGGGGTCGGAACGCGGGAAGGTGCCATGCCCCGCGCTCAGGAGGTCGGGTAGGCGATGGTGGACATCAGGGCGTTGGCGGCCTGCCTGGAGTCGAGCCGGGTGTGCTGAACCACGATCGGCTCGCTGCTGGTGAGTACCAGGCTGTAGTCGACGCCAACCGGGATGACGCTTGGCTCGCTCAGGTCGTTGATCCGCTGGTGGTGGGCCCGCCGCCTGGGAACGTGGAGGACGTATGGGCCCACGGGCTCGCGGTCGGTGAAGTAGACGACGACCTCGACGACGGCGTCGTTGGCGCCCGCGTTTAGGAGGCACACACTGTCATGACTCGTCATAGCCGGAGCGGGCCCCGTGCTCTCCGGCGGGATGTAGCCGTCGGCGATCACCCAGGTTGTCGCTCCGACCGCAGGTGTCGAAGTCACGGTTGGATCACCCTTCAGAAGTCGTTGGCACTTTTGGCCAGCAGGCCGCCGTCGCACACCAAATGCGCGCCAGTGACGTAGGACGCCTCTGGCGAAAGCAGCCACACGACCGCGGCCGCGATCTCATCGGGGCGGCCCAACCGGCCGAGCGGGATCTGTTCTTGCGCCGCGGACCGGATGTGCCGGAGCGCGTCGTCTCGCGCGGCCCCGTCCCGCTCCGAGACCAGCATGGGAGTGTCGGTCGCACCGGGCACGACCGCATTGACTCTGATCCCATGGCGGGCGTAGTCGAGTGCCGCCGACCGTACAAAGGCCGATACGCCTCCCTTGGACGCGGCGTAGGCGCTGTTGCCACCGCCGGCGAAACCGACGAACGCCGACGGCGACGACGTGCACACGATCGAACCGGTCGCGCCGGTCTCTACCAGGCGACGCACGGCTTCGCGACAGGTCAGGAACATCCCCACCAGATTGACGTCGAGCACGCGTCTCCACTGCTCGAGCTCGAACTCGTGGAGAGGCGCATTGATCTCGACACCTGCGTTGGCGCAGACCCCGTCGAGACCGCTGAGGGCCTCAACCGCCTGGTCATAACCTCCGCGCACCGACTCCTCCACCGAGACGTCGCACCCGATGCCGACAGCGCGCGGCGACCCGGCTGCACTCGCCTCGTCGGCCACAGACACGGCACGTTCGGCGTCGATGTCGAGCGCGGCAACGCTCGCCCCCCGGCGCGCACAGGCCAGCACGACCGCCCGACCGATGCCGGAGCCGGCACCGGTGACGACGACCGATCTACCTCTCATCAGACGCCGCGCCAGGCGACAAGTGGATGTGGATGTGGCGGTCGATCGCATCGAGCACCGCTGCCTCTGCGCCGGTCCTGAGCACATCCAGCAGTTCCTGATGCTGCGCGGGGACCGTGCGCGCGTCGGCATGCGCCGGCGCATCGCGACGGAAGTAAGCACGCACCCGAGGCTCGATCGTCTTCCAGATCTGGAGACAGTGACGCTGTTCGGAGCGGACGACGATCAGCTCATGGAACCGGACGTCGGCATCAGCGAGCCGCTCGGTCGAGCCCTCCCGGGCCGCTGCCTCCATCTCGTCCACCAGCTCTTGCAGCTGGTGGAAGTCATCCTCGCTGAGCCGACCGAGCGCCCTGGAGTACGCGAACCGTTCGAGCGTGATGCGTATCGGTACCAGCACCTGCTCGACCTCGTCCTGTGACACGCCCAGGACCTCGCTCCCGCGGTACGGGTACGACGCCACGAGACCTTGCTCTTCGAGCTGGCGCAGTGCCTCACGGACGGGTGCCCGGCTCGTGCCGAGCTGGTTGGCGAGGTCGATCTCGATCAGGCGGTCCCCCGGCTTGAGCTGGCCATCGGTGATCGCGTCTCGCAAGATGTCGGCGACGTGTTCGCGACGCGACTGACTTGGCACCCGTCGCAGCCCCAACGCAGTCATCGCCTAACCCTCCACGCCTATGCCCGGGTGTGTTGCTCGGATCGTAGCGGAACTCGGCGATTGTCGACAATCGCCAGGCGACCTGTTACGGTCACACACCTCGCCTGAGCCCGACGTATCCGAGGAGTCACCATGCAGCAGCTCCGTTCGGCTGTAGCCGGCGCCGTCACGGCAGTCCTGGTACTGAGCGCTTGCAGCAGCAGCGACAGCAATACCGCCGTCCGCGAGACTCCCGAGGCTCCACAGTCAGACGTCGAGGCGGCCGAAGCCGCAGCACTCGACGCGGCTGGCGGCGAGACGCTCGACGGACAGGTCACCATGCTCGGCGTTCTCGGCGGCGCGGAGCTCGACGCGTTCCGAACGGTGCTGGCCCCATTCGAAACAGCAACCGGCGTCGAGGTCCAATACGAAGGCACTCGCGACTTTGCCGCCGTTCTGCAGACTCGCGTGGACGGTGGTAACCCGCCCGACGTCGTCGCCACACCAGCGATCGGCGAGATGGCGGGCCTCGCCGAGAAGGGTGAGCTCGCGGATCTGCGAGAAGTAGTCGGCGACGACGTACTCGACGCCAACTTCTCGACCAGCCTGCTGGAGACTGGGTCGCTGAACGATCAAGTCTTTGGGATCTTCAACTCGGTCAACCTCGGGGGCCTCATCTGGTACGACCCCAAGACGTACGAGGGGCCGACCGATCCGGCGAGCTGGGAAGAGCTTCAGGCGTGGGCAGGCGAGACCGCGGAGTCGGGTACGACTCCATGGTGCGTCGGGCTGGAGAGCGGGGCGGCCAGCGGTTGGCCGGCGGCAGATTTCATCGACGAGATCCTGCTGCGCGAGGCCGGACCCGAGTTCCACAAGCGGTGGCGGGAAGGTGAGGAGCCGTGGACCTCGCCCGAGGTCAAGCACGCTTTCGAAACATACGGCGGGACGGTCGCCGACGGCATGGTCTACGGCGGAACGACGAACACATTGAGCACCAACTTCGCCAAGGCCGCCAACCCCATGTTCGGCGAGCCCGCAGGCTGCTTCATCCTGCAGCAGGCGACGTTCATGGGCGGCATCATCACCGACAGTCTCCCCCGCCTGGAGCCGGGCAAGGACCTCGACTTCTTCGCCGTGCCGGACTTCAATCCGGAGTACCCCGGGATCCGCTCGATCTCCGGCGAGATCGTCGGAATGATCAACGAGACACCGCAGTCGGTGGCGCTCGTGAAGTACCTTGCGACTCGCGAGGCGGGAACGCTGATCGCGTCCACGGGTCGTTGGTTGTCGCCGAACAAGAATGTCGACGACAACATCTACCAGGACTACTTCCTGCGCAAGGCGGCCCAGGTCATCGCCGAGGCCGAGGGCACCTATTCGCTAGGCAACTCGCTTATGCCGCAGACCACGGTTGACGCCTTCTGGAAGGCCGGTCTGGACTACACGCAGAATCCCGAAGACGTCGATGCGATCCTGCAAACGATCGAGGAGACGCGCTGACAGCCCACCCCAGCCGTACGCCAGCTGGATCACTCGCAGGAGTAGCCGATGATCGCCGACCGGGTACGCCTCGTGGTCGTTGCGGTGGCTGTGATCTCGGTCCTCACGGTCGGCTACCTGCGACTCGGTGACCGAGCACTCGGGCATCTGACGCAGGCTTGGTACCGGCGGGTCGTGCCCTGGCTCTTCATCGGGCCAGGCGTGCTCGTCGCCGGTCTGACTCTTGTCTTCCCGGGCATCTTGACCGTCTTCTTCAGCTTTTTCGACTCGGAGGGCACCGGCTTTGTCGGCTTCGACAACTACTCCGCGACGCTGTCCGACCCGGTGACCCAGATCGCGTTGCGAAACACCGGTCTTTGGGTGATCCTGCTCCCCTCACTGTCCGTGCTGGTCGGAATGGCGATCGCGGTGCTCGCGGATCGCGTCCGGTACGGCGGGCTCGTCAAGGCAGCGCTGTTTTTGCCGATCGCCATCTCGGCCGTGGCTGCGGGCGTCATCTGGACTTTCATGTACGAGTACCAGCCGCCACTGGCGGCACAGACCGGCACGGTCAACTCCATCATCACACTGCTGCCAGAGATCGAGCCGATCGCATGGATCATCAACGAGGCGACGAACAACTATGCGCTCATCGGCGCCACGCTCTGGACGCAGGCGGGCTTTGCGATGGTCATCTTTGCGGCGGCCTTGCGTTCCATCCCGGACGAGTTACTCGAGGCGGCTCGCCTCGATGGCGCTTCGGAGTGGCAAGCGTTCCGGTTCCTAACCTTGCCGCTGCTCTTGCCAACAGTGGTTGTGGTGATGACGACGATGACGGTAATCGCGCTCAAGGCGTTCGACATCGTCTACGTGATGACGAACGGTGCATACGGGACCGACGTTCTGTCGACCGTCATGTACCGCGAACTGTTCACCGCGAAGGACAACGGCACCGCAGGCGCGGTTGCGACGATCCTGATGCTCGCAGTCGCGCCGATCATGTACTACAACCTCCGCCAGTTCCGCGGTCAGAGCAGGGAAGCCTGAGCACGTATGGCAACCCGTATCGAGGACGTCCGCGCGGCGCCGTTCAGACGTGGCCTCGAGCTGTCGACACGGCGCGTCCAATGGCGCGGGTTCCCCATGCACCTGGTCGTGCTCGGAGTCACCGCGATCTGGCTGATTCCGTTGCTGGGCTTGCTGGTCAGCTCGTTCCGGCCTGCCCCCGCAGTGCTGTCGACCGGCTGGTGGCACTCGTTCGCTCTACCCGGCGATTACACCCTTGAGAACTACCGCAAGGTTCTGGACCGCGACGGCATGCTGCTCAGCCTCTTCAACAGCGTGGCAATCGTCGTCCCGGTCACACTGCTCACGGTGGCCGTGAGCTCCGCCGCGGCGTACGGCCTTGCCTGCATGCGTTTTCGGTTCCGCCGCGGCATCCTCCTGGGCATCGTCACGCTCCTCATCGTCCCTGTTCAGATCACGCTGGTGCCGTTGCTGAGGGTCTTCAATCACCTCGACCTCACCGGCAGCTTCCTCGGCCTGTGGTTGGTGCACCTGGGCTACGGCGTGCCTTTCGCGATCTACCTCCTGCACAACTTCTTCGCAGCGCTCCCGCGGGACCTGTTCGACGCCGCCGAGATGGATGGCGCTTCCCCGAGTAGGACCTTCTTTGCGATCGTGCTGCCGGTCTCCCGGCCGGCGCTCGCCTCGCTCGCGATCTTCGAGTTCGTCTGGACTTGGAACGACCTGCTCACCGCACTGGTCTTTCTTGGTGGCTTCCGTGACGTCGCTCCGATGACCGTCGCCGTCAGCGGCCTGGTGGCATCGCGCGGCAACGGTTGGGAGATCCTGACGTCAGCGGCGATGCTGTCGATGATCATCCCCATGGTGGTGTTCGTCGCCATGCAAAAGCACTTCGTCCGCGGCATGCTCGCGGGCGCCTCGAAGGGATGACTTCGATGCCAACGCCATGGTGGCACGGTGCGGTGATCTACGAGAACCACCTGCCCAGTCTGCGTGACGGCAGCGGGGACGGGATCGGTGATCTCGAGGGGTTGACCCAGTCACTCGGCTACCTGTCTGCGACGTTGGGCATCGATGCGGTCTGGGTCGGACCCTTCTTCAAGTCCCCGCTACTCGACCAGGGCTTCGACGTGGCCGACTACACGCAGGTCGACCCCGTCTTCGGAAGCATCGAGTCGTTCGATCAACTCGTTGCCGCAGCGCACAAGCGCGGCATCAAGATCATCGTGGACTACATCCCTAACCACACGTCGGACCAGCATCCGTGGTTCGTCGAGTCACGGTCGTCGGGGACCAACCCCAAGCGCGAGTGGTACGTGTGGCGTGACGCGAAGCCAGGCGGTGGTGTTCCCAACAACTGGACAAGTGAGGCCGGCGGCTCGGTCTGGGAGTGGGACGAACAGACCGGCCAGTACTACCTGCACTCGCACCTGAAGCAGCAGCCCGACCTGAACTGGCGGAACGCTGAGGTACGCGCCGCGATGCTGGACGTTCTGCGGTTCTGGCTCGACCGAGGCGCCGATGGCGTCCGTATCGATGTCGCACACATGCTGATGAAGGATCCTGAGTTCCGCGACAACCCGGAGGCGCCCGAAGGCAACCAGAACGCGTTCGACCTGCAGCACCCCGACTTCGGCACCCAGCTGCACGTCTTCGACCGGCGGCACCCCGACACGCAGACCGTCCTCGCCGAGATCCGTACCGTTGTCGACCACTACCCCGGCGCAGTCACGATCGCGGAGATCGAGGCGATGTCGTGGCAGGACTGGGCCGCCTACTACGGCGTGGGACTCGACGCGATGCACCTTCCCTTTCCGTTCCGGCTGTTGGAGACCCCGTGGCGGGCAGATCGGCTTCGAGCCGAGCTCGACGGTCTCTATGCGTCGCTGCCAAAGGGCGCCTGGCCAATCGTGGCGCTCGGCAACCACGACCGCGAGCGGCTCGCCAAGCGGCTCGGACCCAAACAGGCCCGGGTGGCCGCCGTCTTGCTGCTCACCCTGGCCGCGACTCCGTGTCTGCTGTACGGCGACGAACTCGGCCTCATCGATCAGCCGGTTCCGCTCGATCGGCAGCGCGACTACTTTGCGCGGGCATCCGGTGGGGTGAGCCGCGATTCGACCCGAACGCCGATGCCGTGGAACAACGGCCCGAACTTCGGGTTTTCATCCGCCCCCAAGAGGCAGTTGTGGCTTCCGGTCGACCGCAACGGCGCCGACGTCAACGTCGAGGCGCAGCTGTGCGATCCGGGATCCTCGCTGAGCCTCTATCGGCGGTTGCTGCGTACCCGTACGAACAGCACCGCCCTCCGGCACGGCTCGATCGACTTCATCAGCAGCCCCTCGGCCAAGGACGTGCTCGCGTACGCACGTCACGAGGGCGATGACCATAAGGTGATCGCCCTCAACCTCAGCGACCGAGCGGTAACCGTCGACGTCGGCGCAGTCGGCACAGTCCTCGTGTGCTCGACAGCCTCCGCGAACGAACCTGCAGGGCCAGTGCTGGAGCTCGAACCCCACCAAGCCGTCGTCATAGACGTGAGAGGGCGGAGACCATGAAGATCACCCACATCCGGGCGGCGGGGCTGAGCGGCGCCACGCCCAAGGGAGGGTGGACACACGAGCTCCGGGCCGACGACGTCGTGCACACAGTTGTCGCAGTCCACACCGACGAGGGCGTTGTCGGTGTTGGCAGCGTGTTCTCGGGTGCCGCTCTCGTGCACGCCGCGCTCGACGTCCTCACCCCGATCTGCTTGGGTAGCAACCCGCTCGAGCCCGACAAGGTCAGTCAGGTCCTGCACCAAAACACGTTCTGGCTCGGGCGCGGCGGCGCGATCACGCACACCATCAGCGGCATCGACATCGCGCTGTGGGACATTCTCGGTCAGGTCACCGGGCTGCCGGTGAGCACCCTGCTCGGTGGTCGGTATCGCGAGCGGGTCCGGCCGTACGCATCGGTCCTGATCGACGACGACCACACCCTCGGTGACAACCTGGGCAAGCTCGCGGCTCAGGGATTCACGGCGTTCAAGATCGGCTGGGGCTACTTCGGCCGCGGAAGCGTCGCAGCGGACGAGGCAGCCGTGCGCCTCGCACGCGACACGGTGGGGGCGGACGCGTTGCTGGCCGTCGACGCAGGCGGCTCGGATGCGTTCTGGCGCAACGGGCTGAAGTGGGCCGTCCGAACCGCCGACATGCTCGCGGACTATGACGTCGCCTGGTTCGAGGAGGCCCTCCGGCCGGATGACATCGACGGCTTCGTCTCGTTGCGAGGCAGATCCAAGGTGGCGATTGCAGGCGGTGAGGTGCTGACCCGGCGACAAGACTTCTTCCGCTTCCTGTCCGCCGGAGCCTTCGACATCATCCAGCCAGACACGACCAAAGGTGGAGGTCTCAGCGAGTCACGTCGAGTTGCCTGGTTGGCCGAGGAGTTCGGTGCGAGATACATCCCGCACGGCTGGAACACCGCAATCGGGCTCGCGGCAGACCTGCATCTCGCGTCAGCTCTGCCAGGGACCGACCTCGTGGAGTACAAGACGGGGTCGGCCTACATCGACGACCTCGTGGTCGGCGGCTTCACGGTAGACGACGAGGGCATGCTCGCGGTGCCCACCGGACCAGGCCTCGGTGTACGCATCGATCCCGACGTGCTGGAGCGGTACTCCCCGGGACACGGCCTGTTCGATGACTGACCTCGAGGTCGTTACGGTCGGGGAGCTGCTCGGCGTCGTGGAGCCGCTCGACCTGCTGTCGAGACTGGAGTCGGCTGTCCTCCTGCAGAAGTCGATCGGCGGCACAGAGGTCAACGTGGCTCTCACCTTGGCTCGCCTGGGCCACCGCGTCGGCTGGGCTGGCGCCGTTGGCGACGATCCGTTCGGCCGCCTCGGCATCCGCACCCTGCGCGGTGAAGGTGTCGACGTGTCCCGCGTCGTCGTGAATGGATCGGCTCCCACTGGCGTGTACTTCAAGGAGGTGCTGGCCTTGGGAGGACTGGACAACCACCCCTACCGGGCCGGGTCGGCGGCCAGCCTCGCCACTCACCGCGACTTCGACACGGACTACCTGCTCTCGGGCCGTGTGCTTCACCTGAGCGGCATCACTGCCGCCATCTCCAGTGCGGGACAGGAGTGCGTCGCCTACCTGGCGGGCCAGGCGCGGCGGCGGGGAGTTCATCTCTCGGTCGACGCCAACGTTCGCCGCCGGCTGCTGCATGGTCGTGATGCCAAGAAACTTCTGACCCCACTGTTACGTGCCGCCGACACCCTCTTCCTGTCCCGCTCGGAGTCTGTTCTCCTCCTGTCGACTGACGAGCCGACGCGACTCCAGGCGCTGCTCAAGTCGCTGGCGGCCACGACCATCGTGATTCACGACCCGAGGGGTGCGTGCGCCATCACCGACCAGGGCATTGCCCGGATCGATGCCCGGACCGTGAACGTGGTGGACCCGACAGGAGCGGGTGACGCGCTCGTCGCCGGTTACCTGTCGAGCTGGCTCGAAGATGCGTCGGTGACGGACTGCCTTCAGCGTGCAGAGCACTGCGCCGCCCACGCCGTCGCCAGTCGTGGGGACAATGCCGTCGGCGTGACTCGGATCTCGCCGCGCACATCGTGCGACGGCGAGGTCGACATCCGGTGATGGGCGCGGGCATGCCGGCCTGCCCACCGGAGAAGATGCTCGACCGGATTGCCCAGATCGGCGTCATCGTGGTGATCCGCTCCGCAACGAAGGCCGACGCCCTGCGCGTGAGCCGGGTGCTCCTCGGCGCCGGAGTCAAGGCGCTGGAGGTCACCTACACAACACCGGACGCCTCGAAGGTGATCACGACGCTGCGGCGCGAGACGAGCGGAGAGGTCCTTGTCGGAGCCGGCACGATTCGATCCGTCGACGACTCGCTGCGAGCGGCCGAGTCCGGGGCCGACTTCCTTGTCTCACCTGGCAGCCCTCCCCGGTTGATCGAGGCGATGCTCGCGACCGGGCGACTCGTCCTCCCCGGTGTGTTGACTCCGACGGAGGTCATGCATGCCAGATCGCTCGGCGTGTCAGCCGTCAAGCTCTTCCCAGCGGCCCTGGTCGGTCCGAACGGCCTGCGGGCGCTGCTCGGACCATTTCCTGACGTCGCCTTCGTACCGACCGGCGGCATCACGATGGATGAGGTGGTCACGTGGCTCGACGCTGGGGCACACGCGGTCGGTCTCGGTAGCACTCTGGCCCCGGCCTCTCTGAGCGGGGACATCCCTGCGCAGGAGTTGGCTTTGCGGGTGCACCGCTTTCTGGGCGATGCGCTGGGCGGACCGCAACTGCGCGCGTCCCGGACGAGAGGTTGACGGGCACGAGTTGCCCTCGTCACCCGGGGAGACACACGACGTGCGGCTGCGCCCGCCTGGCCCGTGGGGGTAGGCAAATGGCGGCGACGCACCACGTGTGTCTGCCATTTGCCTACCCCCAGCGCGGCCGGTCGGAAGGTGGCCCCGGTCAGGC
>JACCZI010000186.1 GCA_013696015.1 Nocardioidaceae bacterium | reverse complement strand
GGCTACTTCTCGCTGTCCGGCGCAGCCGACTTCAGCATGGTGATCCGCACCCTGGTTCTGACACCCACACTGGTAGAGTTCGGGGTTGGCGGCGCCATCATCGCGCTGTCCGACCCCGCTGCCGAGCTCGGGGAGCTGGCGGTGAAGGCCACGCCAATCGTTCGTCTGTTGGGCAAATCGTGCCTTCCCGGGATCGTCAGCGAGGTCGCCACGGTTACAGGTGCACCGTGCGGAAAGCCGCCTCGCACAGAAAGGCCGTCGTGACCAAGCAGGTCCACCAGCTCGACCGGGTGATCATCCGCTTCGCCGGTGACTCCGGCGACGGGATGCAGCTGACCGGTGACCGTTTCACCGCGGAGACTGCGGCGTTCGGCAACGACCTGTCGACGCTGCCGGACTTTCCGGCCGAGATCCGAGCTCCGGCAGGCACGCTGCACGGAGTATCGAGCTTCCAGGTCCACTTCGCCGACCACGACATCCTCACCCCCGGCGACAAGCCCGACGTGCTGGTGGCGATGAACCCGGCGGCGCTGCGGGCGAACGTCGCCGACCTGGAACCGGGCGCCACGGTCATCGTCGACAGCCACGACTTCAGCACCCGCAACCTCGCGCGCGCCGGCTACGCCGACAACCCGCTCGAGGACGACAGCCTCGAGAAGTTTGCTGTGCGCCCGGTCGATCTCACGACGCTGACCGTCGAGGCAGTCAAGGGGTTCGGGCTCTCGCGCAAGGATGCTGCCCGGGCCAAGAACATGTTCGCCCTCGGGCTGCTGTCGTGGATGTACGGCCGCCCGACCGAGTCCACCGTCGAGTTCCTGCAGACCCGCTTCGCGAGCAAGACCGAGCTGCGAGATGCCAACATCACCGCGTTCCGGACCGGTTGGAACTACGGTGAGACCACCGAGGCGTTCGCGGTCTCGTACGAGATCAAGCCGGCCGTCATGCGGCCGGGCCGTTACCGCAACATCACCGGCAATCTCGCGTTGGCGTACGGGATCATCGCCGCCGGCCAGCGTTCCGGACTGTCGGTGTTCCTCGGCTCTTACCCGATCACGCCGGCCTCGGACATCCTGCACGAGCTGGCGAAACACAAGGGGTTCGGCGTCACCACGTTCCAGGCCGAGGACGAGATCTCCGGCATCGGCGCCGCGCTCGGGGCGTCCTTCGGCGGCGCTCTCGGCGTCACCACGACGTCGGGACCTGGTGTGGCGCTCAAGAGCGAGACGATCGGGCTTGCGGTCATGCTCGAGCTGCCGCTGCTCATCTGCGACATCCAGCGCGGCGGACCGTCGACCGGGCTGCCCACGAAGACCGAGCAGTCCGACCTGCTGCAGGCGATGTTCGGGCGCAACGGTGAGGCGCCGGTCCCGATCGTGGCCCCCCGCTCGCCATCCGACTGTTTCGACGCCGCTCTGGAAGCCGTCCGGATCGCGGTGACGTACCGCACGCCGGTGATGCTGCTCTCCGACGGCTACCTCGGGAACGGCTCCGAGCCGTGGCGGCTGCCCGAGGTCGCCGATCTGCCCGCCATCGAACCAGTCTTCGCCACTGCCGGCGCTCAGCCGTTTCTGCCCTACGCCCGCGATTCCGAGACGCTGGCACGCCCGTGGGCGTTGCCCGGCACGGCGGGTCTCGAGCACCGCATCGGGGGTCTGGAGAAGGCCGACCGCACCGGCGACATCTCATACGACCCGGCAAACCACGACCTGATGGTGCGTATTCGGCAAGCCAAGGTCGACCGGATCGCCGCGTCCATCGGGCCGATGGAGGTCGACGACCCCGGCGGTGACTACGGCCGCCCGGCGCGGATCCTCGTGCTGGGCTGGGGGTCGACGTACGGCCCCATCGGGGCGGCAGTACGCCTGGCACGTCGAGACGGGATCGCGGTCGCGCAGGCGCACCTGCGGCACCTTAACCCGTTCCCGTCGGATCTCGGTGAGGTCCTGCGCCACTACGACCGGGTCGTGGTCCCGGAGATGAACCTCGGTCAGCTGGCACTGCTCCTGCGGGGGAAATACCTCGTCGACGTCATCGGTTACAACAAGGTGCGCGGCCTGCCGTTCGGAGCCGCCGAGCTGGCCGACGTGATCCAAGGCGTCGCAGCCGAGCTGCCCGCCGAGGAGGGCCGATGACCTCGATCGACCTGCCGACACCAGACCTGCGACCCGGCGGACAGACCGACGTCCCGACCGCACACAGTCCGCAGACGCGCAAGGACTTCGCGTCCGACCAGGAGGTCCGCTGGTGCCCGGGTTGCGGCGACTACGCCGTCCTGGCAGCAGTCCAAGGTTTCTTGCCCGAGCTCGGCCTGCGCCGCGAGAACATCGTGTTCATCTCGGGCATCGGCTGCGCGGCACGCTTTCCCTACTACCTTGACACATTCGGGCTGCACTCGATCCACGGTCGGGCCCCCACGATCGCGACCGGGCTGGCGGTGACCCGGCCCGACCTGTCGGTGTGGGTCGTGACCGGGGACGGCGATGCGCTCAGCATCGGAGGAAACCACCTCATCCACGCGCTGCGCCGCAACGTCAACATGACCATCCTGTTGTTCAACAACCGGATCTACGGGCTGACCAAGGGGCAGTACTCCCCCACGTCCGAGACCGGCAAGGTCACCAAGTCGACGCCGATGGGCTCGATCGACTCGCCCTTCAACCCGGTGTCGTTGGCCCTCGGCGCCGAGGCGTCGTTCGTTGCTCGCACCCTCGACACCGACCGCCGGCACCTCACCTCGGTGCTCCGCGAGGCGGCCGCCCACCGGGGGTCGTCGCTGGTCGAGATCTACCAGAACTGCCCGATCTTCAACGACGGCGCCTTCGATGCGTTCAAAGGGCCGGAGCGCGACCACGCCGTGATCCCGCTCGAGCATGGCCGCCCGATCCGCTACGGGGTCGACGGCGCCCAGGGGCTGGTGCGCGACCCGACCACCGGTGCGATCAGGGTGGTGGCCGTGGCCGAGGCAGGGGTCGACGCCCTGCTGGTCCATGATGCGCACGCCGACGACCCCTCGCTCGCGTTCGCACTGTCCCGCCTCACCGACGCCGGCCGGATCAACCGGGCCCCCATCGGGATCTTCCGCCAGGTCGAGCGACCGACGTACGACGACCTGGCCCGCCAACAGGTGGACACTGCCCGCGGCAGCGCCGGGGAAGGCGACCTCGCCACCCTGCTCGCGGGCAGGGACACCTGGTCCGTGGAGTGACGGAACACCGCAAAGGCTTCTGGTTCGGGTTCGCCGCATATCTCGGGTGGGGTGTCTTTCCCCTCTACTGGCCGCTGCTGAAGCCTGCCAGTGCCACAGAGATCCTGGCGCACCGCATCGTGTGGTCGTTGCTGTTCGTCACGGCGCTGGTCCTCATCCTGTCCCGGCTTGACGAGCTGCGCTCGGTCGTCGACGACCGTCGCCGCCTCGGCTTCATCAGCGTGGGAGCCATCGTCCTCGCGGTCAACTGGGGCACCTACATCTACGGCGTCAACTCCGACCACGTGGTCGAGACCTCGCTGGGCTACTTCATCAACCCGCTCGTGACCGTGTTCTTGGGAGTCTTCGTGCTCGGCGAGCGGCTACGCCGGGTGCAGTGGGTGGCCATCGCCATGGCCGCCCTTGCCGTGCTGCAGCTGACGTACGACTACGGGCGACCGCCGTGGATCGCCCTCGTGCTGGCCTTCTCCTTCGGCACCTACGGGTTGATGAAGAAGCAGGCCGGCGTCGGCGCAACGACGGGTCTGACGGTCGAGACCGTGATCCTCGCCCCGGTAGCACTGACGTACCTCCTGATCGAGCAGGCCCGCGGCGCCGCCGCCTTCGGTCACCAAGGCTGGGGCCACGCCGCGCTGCTCGTGGCGACCGGGGCCGTCACCGCGATCCCGCTGCTGCTGTTCGGGGCGTCCGCCACGCGGATCCCACTGACCACGCTCGGCCTGCTCCAGTACGTCGCACCGATGATGCAGTTCGCTCTCGGTCTGCTCGTCTTCCACGAACAGATGACACCCGCGGGCTGGTTCGGCTTCGGCCTGGTGTGGCTGGCGCTCGTCGTGCTCACCTCGGAGTCGCTGCTCAACCGACGCCGCTCGCAAGCCTCCAGGCAGCTCGAGGTCGAGCCGACCGCCGCCTAACCAGTCCGTTCGGCCCTCGCCATGTCCGAGCTTCCGACATCCGCGCCGCGGGCACGACCTCAGCGTCGGGAGATCCGAGCGGTCGAGCCGCCGGACCGGGACGCAGGACCGGGTCGCGCAGAGCTGGCAGCGTTCGCCGCCCTGCGCGACCCGGACCCGTTGCTGGCTATCACTCGATCGTGTACACCGACCGCCAGTTGTCGACCTCCATGGACAGCAGCTGTCCGAGCTCGACGTACTCCTCCACAGTCCCTGGGCCGGTGCCGGGTGGCAGGGTCTTCTGGGTGTGGACCTGAGCGTCGAGCAGAAAGGTGTTGTCGCTGTTGTTGCCGAAGATGTCCTCGGTCGGGATGATCCCGCTGGACTCCTCGTCAGTGGTCAGCACCGCCCGGTCGTCGGGCTCGACACCCGCCGGGTTGGTGACACCGAACAGCGCGGGGTCGAACTGCGCGAGCACCCCGCGATCACCGGTGCGGAGGTCATAGGCCACGATCCGCGCGATGTGGTCGTTGCCTCCCGGGTCCTCCTGGATGAGCAGGTTGCCGTCATCGTCGATCGTCATGTTGTCGGGCTTGAACAGGTACGGCGCCTCGCTGCCGTCGAGAAGCAGGGTCAATGTCCCGCCCAGCTCCGGGCGCTCGACGTTGCGGAAGTGCAGCCGCCACAGCCCGCCACCGTCACGCTCCAGCCCGGGCTCGTCCGGACTCGGTTCGGTGCTGCCGCCCTCGGTCGTCGTGAAGTAGTAGTCGTTCTTGTTGTTGGGGTTGAACGCACCGTCCTCGATGCGGTTCAGCTGCAGGCCCTTGGCGGCTGCCTCCACGTTCTGTTCAGCACCACTCTGAGTCCAGTCGATCCTCTCGTCGGAGCCGAACTCGACCCGAGCGGGCCGCCCGGTGCCGAACGTCGCCCGGAACTCGGCGTCCGTGCTGACCGACTCGTTGACGGCATCGACGACGAAGAGCTGGCCGTTGGTCAGCCCGGCCCGCTGGACCGTCGTCCCCGAGGACTGTTTGCGTCCCACGTAGACACGCAGCTCACCGGGGTTGTTGTCGTCGTCGCCCATCACCACGGTCGTCGCGCTGTAGTTGTAGGCGGCCACGGTGTTCTCCCACGACAGCAGGCCGAGTCTCGGCAGCTGGACTGCCCGGCCGCCCTTCAGGACCCCGAACACCCGCCCCTCGTCGCCACTCTCCTCGTTGGCGAAGTACACACGGTCGTGCGTCCCGACGCCCGCGGACTCGCTGAACAACTGTCCGGGGGTCGTGAGGTAGCCGGAGCAGAAGCGACTGAAGGCGGCGGTGTGGCCTTCGACCGCACCCACCGGCGCACCGGGCGCGTCGGAGTACTCGCGCTCCGGGTAGTCGTAGTACCTGACCGTGCGAATGAGGTCGCGGCCGTTTGTCACGCCGCCGGTGGTGGGGTTGATGACCAGCCGCGAGACGAAGGCACCTTCCTCCCCGTGGGCGCGGACGATGCCCTCACCGTCAGCCACGTCGAGCTCGTGGTTCAGGTAGGCGATGACCTTCCCGTCCTGCCGGAAGGCGCCGAGGCCGTCGGGTATCCCGACCATGTTGTAGCCGTTGCGGGTCGGTTCGTCACCCACGGTCAGGTGTGACGTCAGGTGCACCCCCGCCGCCACCGGGACCAGATAGGGGTTCACAGTCGTGGTTGGTGCGGTGGTGCGTCCGTCACTAGGGCTGCCCAGTGCGGGCCCTGCGACCGTCGTGGCCGCGAGAGCCGAGGCCAGGCTGGCTGCGCCTACAGCAGCGAGGCGTCGCCGCGAGTGGTGGGTCATGTGCTCTCCTGTTGCGCTCGTCTGTCGGCCCGATCCGGGCTCGGGTCCATGCTCGGCACGCTAGGTCGAATGGACCGTCCCGCCGGTGCCGGGAAAGCGTTGTGCAGGTGAACACTCGGTGTCCGGTTCACGCCATCGTGCTGATGCGAGTGGTCATGACCCTCGGATGGTGGGGAGGGGGTCAGGGGGCGGCCGGCGTCGGCTCCGCCGCCGCGCCCTTGCGGGGGGCACGCCCCGGCGTGCAGCGGGCGGTGATGCGGTTGCCCTCCGCGTACTGGCGGGTCGACTGGCGAGCCACATCGGGATGGGCACCGATCAGGGCCGACCAGTCCACGTACTCCTCGACCTGGTAGTCCCACATCGACAACATCAGCTCAAGCGCGGGGACCGACGGCCACCCGGTGAGCATCCGGTCGTTTCGGGTGCCTGGTCCTGCAACGGCGTTGCGCTCCTTGCCGGTGGACTCGCTGAAGATCCGGACCACCTTCTCGGTGCTGTCGTAGACCGCGGTGTCGAGGATCAAGAAGCCGGGGTTCAGTCGGGTGATGCCCGTCAACAACTCGGGGTAGCGCAGGGTGTGGTAGAAGAAGCCGAGGCACATCACCACGTCGGCGTCCTCCAGCCGCAACTGCTGGTCGTGCAGGACGTCGAACACGTCGCCGCACTCGAAGTGGTAGCTATCGGGAGAGAACCCGTAGTGCGCCATGTTCTCGTTGGAGTGGTCGACGAGGTCTTGGCGCGCCTCGATGCCGATGACGTGCTTCGCACCGGCGCGCAGAGCCGCGCAGCTCCAGCGACCGTCATGGCTGGCGATGTCCACCACCCGGGCGCCGTCGAACACGTGTCGGTTGGCGGTGATGATCGCCTCGTGCCGCAGGTTGAGCCGATCACGGTTCGCCGCCGTCGAGCTCGTCTCCATGAACCGTGGATGGTCGTCGAAGAACATGCCGCAGCCTCTTCTCATCGGCAGTAGTGACACCGGCAGGCTACGGCAGTCTCCGACCGCCGCTGCCACCTGTGTGCCTTCTAGCCGGAGCGTGTCACAACGAGGTCGCAGAGGGCGGCGAGGGCCGCTCGGGCGCTGGTATCGGGCACTCCCTGAAGGTGAGTACGCGCCTCGTCCGCCCGCCGTGCGACGAATGCCCGGGCTGCGTCGACGGCGGTGTGCCGGCGCAGCAGCAGGAGCGCCTCGGCGTGCAGCGTGTCGTCGGTGAGGTCGGCACGCAGCAACCGCTGCAGCTGAGCGTCGGCAGGGTCGGTCGACTGCAGAGCCAGCAACGCCGGCAGGGTGGCGATGCCCTCGCGCAGATCGGTTCCGGGTGTCTTGCCGGACTCCGCGGGCTCGCTGGTCACGTCGATGATGTCGTCAGCGAGCTGAAAGGCCGTGCCGAGCCGACCGCCGAACGCGAACAGCGCCTGCTGGACGGGTTCGGCGGCACCGGCCAGCTTGGCGCCGAACAGGACCGACGTCGCGATCAGAGAGCCGGTCTTGTCCTCCACCACCGACAGGTAGTGCTCCAGCGGGTCGTCCCCCGGGCGGGGGCCCCGGGACTCGCGGATCTGGCCTTGCACCAGGCGCGAAAAGGTCCGGGCCTGGAGCCGGACTGCCTCCGGACCGAGGTCGGCGACGATGTCGGACGCTCGAGCGAACAGCCAGTCCCCGGTGAGGATCGCCACCGTGTTGTCCCACCGCGCGTTCGCGCTTGGCGCCCCCCGGCGCAGCGCAGCCTCGTCCATGACGTCGTCGTGGTAGAGCGTGGCGACGTGGGTGAGCTCGACGACGAGCGCCGCCGGGATCACCCCCGGCGACTCGGCCTCGCCGAACTCCGAGCCCAGCAGCACCAGCAGCGGGCGGAAACGCTTACCGCCCGCGTCCAGCAGGTGGCGGGCGGCCTGTGCGACGAACGGGGCCTCGCTCTCGACTGCCGCCGCGAGGCGCTTGTCGACCTCGTCGAGCCGACGTCGCAGCCGGGACTCGAGGGCGGCCTCGACTGCGGGGATGTCGAGCGGGGGGACCGGCATCAGCGGACGAAGGCCCCGGCCTGCTGCGCCAGGTCGAGCACGGGGCCGGGGACGATGCCGAGGATCACGGTGGCGCCCGCCGCCACGACCAGCACACTGGTCGTCAGCACACTCGGCACCGCGACCGTCGGTCCGCGTCCGACCGGGTCGGAGAAGAACATCAGCACGATCACCCGGACGTAGAAGAAGGCGGCGACCACGCTCATCACCACGGCGACGATCACGAGTGGCCAGGCCCCGCCGGACCACGCGGCGCTGAACACCGACCACTTGCCGATGAAACCGCTGGTCAGCGGGATGCCGGCGAACGCCAGCAGGAAGAACGCGAAGAGGCCGGCGAGCAGCGGGGACTCCTTGCCGAGACCGGCCCACCGGGACAGGTGAGTCGCCTCGCCGCCGGCGTCGCGCACCATCGTGACGACCGCGAACGCGCCGATGGTCGCGAAGCCGTACGCGGTGAGGTAGAACAGCACGCTTTGCAGGCTGGTGATGCCGGTGTACCCGGCATCACCGGTGAACGCGCCGGCGAACCCGACCAGCAGGAAGCCGGCGTGGGCGATCGAGGAGTACGCCAGCATCCGCTTGACGTCGGTCTGGGTGAGGGCGATGACCGAGCCGACGACCATCGTGATGATCGCGACGATCCACATCATCGGCCGCCAGTCCCACTGAGCGCCGCCGAACCCGACGAAGAAGACACGCAACAGCGCCCCGAATGCCGCGATCTTGGTGCACGACGCCATGAAGCCGGTGACCGAGGTGGGCGCGCCCTGGTAGACGTCCGGGGTCCAGGCATGGAACGGGGCGGCACTCACCTTGAACAACAGCCCGACTGCGATCAGGCCCATGCCGGCGAGCAGCAGGTTCGAGCCTCCCACCCGGTCACTGACGGCGCGGTCGATGCCGGCCAGCGTGAACGTTCCGGCGTACCCGTAGACGAGCGCGATGCCGTAGAGGAAGAACGCCGAGGAGAAGGCACCCAGCAAGAAGTACTTCACGGCCGCCTCCTGGCTGATCAGGCGACGGCGACGGGCCAGGCCGCAGAGCAAGTACAGCGGCAGGCTGAGCACCTCGAGGGCGACGAACATTGTGAGCAGGTCGTTGGCGGCGGGGAACAACAACATGCCCCCGATCGCGAACATCGCCAGAGGGAAGATCTCGGTGTGCTCGATCCCCTGCGTGGACGCTTCGCGCTCGGCCTCGGTGCCGGGCAGGGCGGCTGCCTGACCGGCGAACGCGGTGATGCCCCCCTCGAGCCGGCGTTCGGCGAAGAGCATGACGCTGATGATCGAGAGCACCAGCAGCAGTCCCCACAGGAACAGGGTGGGACCGTCGATCGCGATGGCACCCTCGGCAGCCACCAGGCCGCGCGCCGAGATGTCACCCGCGACCGGCTCGAGGCTCGCGGCCACCGAGATCGTGCCGGCGAGCGCGGCACCGAGCCCGAGCAGCGCGAGGACCACCTGAGTGAGGTACCGGTGCTCGCGGGGGACCACGGCCTCGGCGATCACCCCGACCGCTGCGACGCCGAAGACGATCAGCAGCGGGAAGATGCGTGAGTACTCGATCGTCGGCGTCTCGAACGCGATCTCCGCCAGCGGCGTCACTAGGCCGCCAAGCACTGGGCCGATCACTGGGCCGACTCCCCTGTCCCGGCCGACACCGGGACGTCCGGCTCGGGATCGGCGACGCCGACCTGCTGCAGCGTGTCGCTGACCGCGGGGTTGATGACGTCGAGCAGCGGGGCGGGGAAGAAGCCGAGACCGATGATGAGCGCCGCGACCGGTGCCAGCGCCACGACCTCGCGCCGGTTGAGGTCAGGGATGTCGGCGTTGTCGGGGCGCAGCGGACCGGTCATCGTGCGCTGGTAAGCGAGCAGGATGTACAGCGCGGCCAAGACGGTGCCCAGCGTCGCCAGGACCGCCGCGGTGACCGAGTGCGTGAAGGTCCCGGCAAGCACCAGGAACTCGCTGACGAACGTCGACAGCCCCGGCAGCGAGAGGCTCGACAGGCCGGCCACCATGAACAGGCCGGCAAGCACCGGCGCGATCTTCTGCACCCCGCCGAAGTCGGAGATCATCTTCGACCCGCGCCGGCTGATCAGGAAGCCGGTGACCAGGAACAGCAGGGCGGTGGAGAGCCCGTGGTTGAACATGTACAGCGTCGACCCCGACGCCGACTGTGAGGTGAACGCGAAGATGCCCATGACCATGAAGCCGAAGTGGGACACCGAGGTGTAGGCGATGAGTCGACGGATGTCGTTCTGTCCGACGGCGAGCAACGCCCCGTAGAGCACGCTGAACACGGCGAGCGCGATCACCACCGGGCTCGCCCACTGGGACGCCTCAGGGAACAGCTGCAGGCAGAAGCGGATCATGCCGAACGTGCCGATCTTGTCCAGCACGCTCACCAGCAGCACCGAGGTGCCGGGGGTGGCCTCGCTGGCGGCGTCGGGAAGCCAGGTGTGCACCGGCCACATCGGTGCCTTGACCGCGAAGGCGACGAAGAACCCGAGGAACAGCCAGCGTCCGGTCGCCTCGGCCATCGGGATCGAGGAGAGCTCCGAGAGCAGGTACGTGGGTTCTCCGGCGCGGGCCGAGACGACGTACAGGCCGACAACGGAGGCCAGCATCAGGAACCCGCCAAGCAGCGAGTACAGCAGGAACTTCACGGCGGCGTACGAGCGCTGCGGGCCGCCGTACCCACCGATCAGGAAGTAGATGGGGATCAGGGTCGCCTCGAACAACACGTAGAACAAGAACACGTCGGTCGCCGCGAACACGCCCAGGGCGAGTCCCTCGAGCCCGAGCATCCAGGCGAAAAACGTGCCCACGCTCCAGCGACCACCGTCCCCGTCGTGCCAGGACGCGAGGATCACCACCGGGGTCAGCACCGCCGTCAGCAGGATCAGTGTCAGGCCGATGCCGTCCACGCCGAGGGCGTAGTGGGCACCGAAGGCCGAGATCCACTCGTGCTCCTCGCTGAACTGCACGCCGTCTGCGGTGTGGTAGCCGGTCGTCATCGCGATGGCGATGCCAAGCGTGGCCAGCGACACCACGAGCGCCACGGACCGCGCCAGCGCACCCCGCCGGCGACCCAGCAGGACCACGGCGAACGCACCGGCGAGCGGGGTCGCGGCGAGGACGGTGAGCCACGGGAACGAGCTCATGTGAGGTTCACCGCCAGCAGGGACAGCACGAGCAGCAGCGCGCCGGCGAGCATCGCGAGGGCGTACGAGCGCACGTACCCGGTCTGGATGCGCCGGATCCGTCCGGAGGTGCCGCCGACCAGCGCCGCCAGACCGTTGACGGCACCGTCCACGCCCCGGTTGTCGAAGTAGACCAGCGACCTGGTCAGGTACTGACCGGGGCGCATGAAGAGCCCCTCGTTGATCGCGTCACCGTACAGGTCGGCTCGTGCCGCCCGGGTGAGCGGTGAGCCGGCCGGGGCGGTCGCCGGCACTCGCCGACCGAACAGCAGCCAGGCCGCAGCCACCCCGGCGACGACGGCGACCAGGACGGCCAGGCTCAGCACCCACGGCTGGACGCCTTCCTCGTGTCCGACCTCGGCGCCGACGACGGGCTCCAGCCAGTCGACGATCCAGCTGTTGATCAGCAGCACCCCGCCCGCCGCGC
Organism: Nocardioidaceae bacterium; assembly: GCA_013696015.1. GTDB lineage: Bacteria > Actinomycetota > Actinomycetes > Propionibacteriales > Nocardioidaceae > JACCYJ01. The sequence continues at coordinate 4,850 of JACCZI010000186.1, read as the reverse complement.
TGCCCGCGGCCAGCACGACCAACGGGACGGTCATCACCGCCGGCGACTCGTGGGGTCGGACGCCGTCACGCCACCGACGCTCACCGAAGAACGTCATCAGCATCAGCCGCGTCATGTAGAACGCGGTGATCCCGGCGGCCAGCAGGGCACCGACGCCAACGACCACGTTGTCGGCGAATGCTGCCTCGATGATCTTGTCCTTGCTCCAGAAGCCCGCGAAACCCGGGAAGCCGATGATCGAGAGGTAGCCCATCACAAAGGTCAAGAACGTGACCGGCATCAGGGAGCGCAGCCCGCCGAAGTGGCGCATGTCGACGTCGTCGCCCATCGCGTGCATCACAGAGCCGGCACCCAGGAACATGTTCGCCTTGAAGAAGCCGTGGGTGAGCAGGTGGAAGATGGCGAAGGCGTACCCGGCCGGGCCAATGCCCGCGGCCAGCATCATGTAGCCGATCTGGCTCATCGTCGAACCGGCGAGGACCTTCTTGATGTCGTCCTTGGCGCAGCCGATGATCGCGCCGACGAGCACCGTCACCAGCCCGACGATCACGACGGCGGTCGACGCGACCGACGTCGTCTCGTAGATGAAGCTGGAGCGCACCACGAGGTAGACGCCCGCCGTCACCATCGTCGCGGCGTGGATGAGCGCCGACACCGGAGTCGGGCCTTCCATCGCGTCCAACAGCCAGCTCTGGAGCGGGACCTGGGCCGACTTGCCGCACGCGGCGAGCAGCAGCAGCAGCCCGAGCAGCGTCTGCACCGTGCCCGAGGCGTCCTCGATGCCGGCCGCAACGCCGGCGTACGAGAAGCTGTTGAAGGTCGCAAACATCAGCATGATCGCGACCGCCATGCCCAGGTCTCCGACGCGGTTGACCAGGAACGCCTTCTTCGCGGCAACCGCGGCGGAGTTCTTGTACTGCCAGAAGCCGATGAGCAGGTACGACGCGAGACCCACGCCCTCCCAGCCCAGGAACAGCGCCAGGTAGTTGTCGGCGAGCACCAGCAACAACATGGCGGCGACGAACAGATTGAGGTAGCCGAAGAAGCGGCGGCGTTGGTCGTCGTGGGCCATGTAGCCGATGGAGTAGATGTGGATCAGCGACCCGACACCGGTGATCAGCAGGACGAAGAGCGCCGACAGCTGGTCGTAGAGCAGCCCCATATCGGCCGAGAAGCCGCCGACGTCGACCCAGGTGTAGAGCGTCTGGCCGATCGACCGCTCCTCCTGGCCGCGGCCCAGCAGCTGCACGAACATCACCACACCGAGCCCGAACGACGTGACCGGCGCCAGCGTCCCCAGCAGGTGACCCCAGCGGTCGGTCCGCCGGCCACCTACCAGCAGCACGGTGGCGCTGGCCAGCGGAATCGCGACCAGCAGCCAGAGCAGCGCGAAGACGCCGTCCGCCGGTGCGAGTGAGGTCACGACGCTGGCCCCTTCAGTACTTCAACAGACTGGCGTCGTCTACCGAGGCCGAGCGGCGGGTCCGGAAGATCGACGTGATGATTGCCAGGCCGACCACGACCTCGGCAGCCGCTACCACCATCACGAAGAACGCCGCGATCTGGCCGTCGAGGTTGCCGTTCACCCGAGAGAAGGTCACGAACGCGAGGTTGGTGGCGTTGAGCATGAGCTCGACGCACATGAACACCACGATCGCGTTGCGCCGCACGAGCACGCCGAACGCGCCGATCGTGAACAACAACGCGGACAGCGTCAGAAAGGGGGTCGCACTCATGCGGGGCCCCCCTGGTCGGTGCCGTGGCGGCGCTCCGGAGCTGCGTTGCCGGTGGTCGTCCGGCGTTCCTGCTCGGAGGTCAGCTGCTCGAGCGTCTCGTCGACCTCTCCGCTCATGGCCTGGCGCACGTTGCCCCGGGCCTGCAGCGACTGTGAGATCGAGAGGCTCGACGTCTGCCCGTCCGGCAGCAGGGCCGGGGTGTCGACCGCGTTGTGCCGGGCGTACACACCTGGTGTGGGCAGCGGCCCGAGCGGTCGGCCGGTGGCCACGTACTCGCGCATCCGCCGCTGCGACATCGAGCGCTGAGTCTCTTTGGGACCGAGCCGCTCGCGGTGGGCGAGCACCATGGCTCCCAGCGCAGCGGTGATGAGCAGCGCGCTGGTCACCTCGAAGGCGAACACGTACCGGGAGAACAGCAGCACCGCGATCCCCGGCACGTTGCCGTCGGCGTTGGCCTCGTCCAGGCCGGTGACGACACCGAGCGTGGTCTGCGCGACGCCGATCCCGACCGTGGCGGCGAACAGCACGCCGAGCACGACCGCGGCGAGCCGCTGGCCGCGGAGCGTCTCTACGACAGAGTCGGAGGCGTCGACCCCGACGAGCATGAGCACGAACAAGAAGAGCATCAGGATCGCACCGGTGTAGACAATGATCTGCACCACGAACAGGAACGGCGCGTCCTGTACCGCATAGAGGATCGCCAGCGAGACCATCACGACGGCGAGCAGCAGGGCAGCATGGACCGCCTTGCGCGACAAGACCATGCCCAGAGCGGCGAGCACCATGACCGGGGCCAGCACCCAGAAGGCGATCACTCCGCACCGCCGCCGTCGGTGGAGCGTGCTCCGCGGTAGTAGTCTCCCTCGGTCTCGCCGAGCAGCATGGGGTGCGGCGGCTCGGTCATGCCGGGCAGCAGCGGGGCCAGCAGGTCCTGCTTCTCGTAGATGAGCTTGCCGCGCGTGTTGTCGGCTAGCTCGTACTCGTTGGTCATCGTCAGCGCCCGGGTCGGGCAGGCCTCGATGCACAGCCCGCACAGGATGCAACGCAGGTAGTTGATCTGGTAGACGCGGCCGTAGCGTTCGCCAGGGCTGTATCGCTCCGCCTCGTTGTTGTGTGCGCCTTCGACGTAGATCGCGTCGGCTGGGCACGCCCAGGCGCACAGCTCGCAGCCGATGCACTTCTCGAGGCCGTCGGGCCAGCGGTTGAGCTGGTGACGTCCGTGGAAACGGGGTGCGGTCGGCTTCTTCTGGTACGGGTACTGCTCGGTGACGACCCGGCGGAACATCGTCCGGAAGGTAACCCCGAAGCCCGCCACCGGGTCCCAGAACTGCTCCTTGAGGCTAGCCACGGGAGTCCTCCGTACGGACCGGGGGCACGGTGATCACGGCACGCTCGTCGGCGAGCCGCTGTCCTGGCATCGGCGGCACCGGGTAGCCGCCGCCGAACGCGTCGAAGTCGGTGTCGTCGTCGGAGGGCTGCTCGACGCCGCGGCGCTCGGGCAGCAGGGCCAGCACCAGCAGGATCGCGACGAGCGCACCGGCTCCGATCATGACCGCGCGGGTGTCGATGCCGCCTTGCAGGCGCACCTGGCGCACGACCGCGACCGCGATGATCCAGATCAGCGCACCCGGGATGAGCTTCTTCCAGCCGAAAGCCATGAACTGGTCGTATCGCAGTCGCGGCAGCGTGCCGCGCAGCCAGATGAACACGAAGATGAAGCCCATCACCTTGCCGAGGAACCACAGCACCGGCCAGAAGCCCTCGTTGGCCCCGTCCCAGAGCGACAACGGCCAGGGTGCACGCCAGCCGCCGAGGAACATCGTGGTCGCGAGCGCGGAGACCGTCACCATGTTGACGTACTCGGCGAGGAAGAACAGCGCGAACTTCAGCGACGAGTACTCGGTGTGGAAGCCTCCGACGAGCTCACCCTCGGCCTCGGGGAGGTCGAACGGGGCGCGGTTGGTCTCGCCCACCATCGCGACCATGTAGATGAGGAACGACGGCAGGAGCGGCAGCGCGAACCACATGTCGACGGCCTGGGCGTTGACGATCTGCGACATCGACATGGAGCCGGCGTACATGAACACCGCGACCAGCGACAGCCCCATCGCCACCTCGTAGGAGATCACCTGGGCACTGGAGCGCAGTCCGCCGAGCAGCGCGTACGTGGAACCCGACGACCACCCGCCGAGCACGATCCCGTAGATACCGATCGACGCCGAGGCGAGGATGAACAGGACACCCACCGGCAGGTCGGTCAGCTGCAGCGGTGTCGAGACGTCGGTGAACGGGATGTGCACGACCGGGCCGAGAGGCACCACTGCCCAGGCGATGAAGGCAGGGATGGTCGCGATGATCGGGGCGACGACATAGACGACCTTGTCGGCGGCCTTGGGGACGATGTCCTCTTTCAGCGCCAGCTTGATGCCGTCGGCGAGGCTCTGCAGCAGGCCGAACGGCCCGTGCACGTTGGGCCCGATGCGGTGCTGCATGCGTGCGACGACGCGGCGCTCGAACCAGATGTTGAACAACGTCAGCACCACGAGCACGCCGAAGACGAGCACCGCCTTGAGGACGATGACCCACCACGGGTCGATGCCGAAGGCCGACAGGTCCTCGCTCATGCGTCGCCCCTCTCCAACCGGACGACGTCGCCCGATCCGGCGCCCAGCAACAGCCGCAACGACAGCCGGCCCGAGTTGGCCGGCGCCCACACGACACCGTCCGGCAGGTCGGCGACCTGAACCGGCAGCGCCACCGCACCGCGAGCCGTGCGAAGCACGACCTCGTCGCCGGCGGTGATGCCGAGCCCCGAGAGCGTGCCGGCCGACACCGCGGCGGAGACTCGGCGGGCGGTGGCAGCCAGGTACGGCTCTCCGGCCTGCATCGTGCCGTCGTCGAGCAGCAGCCGCCAGGTGTCCAGGACCGCCTCGCCGCGACCCGGCCGGACCGCGGCACCGGGGGACACTCGAGGACGTGGGGCCCGCGGGCCGTCCCAGGCTCCCAGCTCGGCCATGTCCGCCCGGGCGTCCTCGACGGTCCGGAAACCCAACGGCGTACCCATCTCCGCTGCGACTCCGGCGAGGACCCGCAGATCCGGCAGTGTCCCCGACT
>JACCZI010000178.1 GCA_013696015.1 Nocardioidaceae bacterium | reverse complement strand
TCCAGAAGGCCAAGAAGTCCTCGGTTCCCAACGACAACATCGACCGGGCGCTCAAGCGGGGGGCCGGTCTGGAGGCGGGCGGTGCCGCGTACGAGACGATCATGTACGAGGGCTACGGCCCGAGCGGGGTGGCGTTCCTGATCGAGTGCCTCACCGACAACCGCAACCGTGCCGCGGGCGAGGTCCGGACCGCGATGACGCGCAACGGCGGCTCGCTCGCCGACCCGGGATCGGTGTCGTACCTGTTCTCGCGCAAGGGCGTCGTGCTGGTGCCGCGGGAGCAGGACGCGGCTCGGCTGGGCGAGGACGACGTGCTCGCGGCGGTCCTAGATGCCGGTGCCGAGGAGGTCAACGACCTCGGCGACACATTCGAGGTCATCTGTGAGGCCGGCGACCTCGTCACGGTACGCAGTGCGCTGCAGGCGACCGGACTGGACTACGAGTCCGCCGAGGTGTCGTTCGTCCCGTCGGTGACTGTCGACGTAGACGCCGACGCGGCGCGGCTGGTGCTCCGGCTGGTCGATGCGCTCGAGGACTCCGACGACGTGCAGAACGTGTTCACTAACTTCGACGCCGACGACGAGGTCCTCGCCACCTTCGGCTGACACGTCAGACGTTGCCCAATTCTCGTCAACACTGACGTGTTCAGCGTCGGGTCGGGGCTCTCGTTGGTGGGACTGAGCCCTGGCGCAGGTAGCGCCGCCGAGCTTCCAATGGCCCAGGCGCACTTCCAATGGGGTGCAACCTATTCGAAGTGCCCCTATCCCACGTGAACATGGGAACGGGACACGGGCGAGGGAACGGCGGGCTCGGTGGGCGGCGCGGCGGTACTCCAGCCTGTCGGGACGCGCCGCTAGTCTGTCGAACACGTGTTCGCCGGACGGTACGGGAGGCCCGATGCGAGTGCTGGGAGTTGACCCCGGGCTCACCCGGTGTGGCCTCGGGGTGGTGGAGGGCGCGGTCGGACGTCCGCTGGCCCTGGTCGGTGTCACCGTCGTGCGCACCGCAGCCGCGCTGCCCGTGGCCCAACGGCTGGTCCAGCTCGAGCGGACACTGGTCGAGTGGCTCGACGCGTACCGTCCGGACGCCGTGGCCGTGGAGCGGGTGTTCAGCCAGCACAACGTGCGCACGGTGATGGGCACGGCCCAGGCGAGCGGCGTTGCGCTGGTGGTGGCCGCTCGGGCCGGCATCCCGGTGGCGCTGCACACGCCGAGCGAGGTCAAGGCCGCCATCACGGGCAGCGGGCGCGCGGACAAGGCGCAGGTCGCTGCCATGGTGACCCGGCTGCTGCGACTGTCCACCCCACCGCGACCGGCCGACACCACCGACGCGCTGGCCCTGGCCATCTGCCATCTGTGGCGCGGGCCGGCGATCGCCCGGTTGGAGGGTGCGATCGCGGGCACCAGGGGATCCTCGTGATCGCGTTCGTGAGCGGCACCGTGACAGCGGTGACTCTGAGCTCCGCGGTCATCGACGTCGGCGGTGTCGGTGTCGAGCTGCGCTGCGCACCGGCGACCCTCGCCGCGCTGCACGTCGGTGAACCGGCAACGCTGCCCTCGTCGCTGGTCGTACGCGAGGACTCACTGACGCTGTTCGGCTTTGCCGACGACGACGAGCGCAGCGTCTTCGAGCTGCTGCAGACGGCCAGCGGGGTGGGGCCTCGGCTCGCGCAGGCGATGCTGGCCGTGCACACACCCGAGGCACTACGCCGCGCCGTGGCCACCGAGGACCTCGTCAAGCTCACGGCAGTGCCTGGGATCGGCCGCAAGGGGGCACAGCGGATCGTGCTCGAGCTCAAGGACCGGCTCGGTGCGCCCGGCGACGGCGGGTCGCCGCGTACCTCGTCCAACGCCCCACCGGCCGCGTGGCAGGAGCAGGTCCGAGCGGCGCTCGTCGGTCTCGGCTGGTCGCCCCGTGAGGCGGACGACGCGGTCGACACCGTGGCGCACCTGGCGGACCAGGACGACGTCGCCGACGTGGCGATGTTGCTCCGCGCTGCGTTGCAGGCGCTGTCGAAGGCATGATGGGCGGGGTCATGACCGAGTCACACGACCCGCCGCTCTCGATGGTCACCGCGGAGTCCGACGCCGATGAGCGCGCCGTCGAAGCGGTGCTGCGACCTCGCCAGCTGGCCGAGCTGGTCGGCCAGGAGCGCGTCCGCGAGCAGCTGTCGCTGGTGCTCGAGGCCGCACACCGGCGCAACCGAGCCCCGGACCACGTGCTTCTCTCCGGGCCGCCGGGACTCGGCAAGACAACACTGGCGATGATCATCGCGGCCGAGATGTCGGTACCGCTGCGCCTTACCAGCGGTCCTGCGCTGCAGCATGCGGGTGATCTGGCGGCGATCCTCTCCGGCGTCAGTGAGGGCGACGTCCTCTTCGTCGACGAGATCCACCGGATGGCGCGGGCGGCCGAGGAGATCCTCTACATGGCGATGGAGGACTTCCGGGTCGACGTCATCGTCGGCAAGGGACCCGGTGCGACGGCGATCCCGCTCGAGATCCCACGGTTCACGCTGGTCGGTGCCACCACGCGTACCGGGCTGCTGCCCGGGCCGCTGCGCGACCGCTTCGGCTTCACCGCAGCGCTCGAGTACTACCGGACCGAGGAGCTGCAGCGGATCGTGCGGCGTTCGGCGGCGCTGTTGGGGGTGACGGTGACGGACGCCGGGACGCATGAGATCGCGTCCCGCTCCCGTGGCACGCCGCGCATCGCGAACCGGCTACTGCGCCGGGTGCGCGACTTCGCCGAGGTTCGTGCCGACGGGGTCGTCGACGAGCCCGTCGCGCGGCAGGCGCTGGAGCTGTACGAGGTCGACGAGCTCGGGCTGGATCGGCTGGACCGGGCGGTGCTCGATGTGCTGTGCCGACGGTTCGGCGGTGCTCCGGTGGGGATCACGACCATCGCGGTAGCCGTGGGAGAGGAGCGCGAGACCGTCGAGGAGGTCGCCGAGCCGTTCCTGGTGCGCAGCGGCTTCCTCGCCCGAACGCCGCGGGGCCGGGTCGCCACCGCAGCCGCGTGGCACCACCTTGGGCTAGCGCCGCCGGCCGAGGCCGCACCGACGCTGCCCTGGGAGTGAGCGCCTTCCTACTCGGGTCGACGCCCGTGCCCGGCTACAATGGCGGCCTGACCGGGCGTTTCGCCTCTGCGGTCTCATCCCTCGTACGTCAGGAGTGCACACGTGAACGGCGACCAGTGGGCATCGCTCATCCCGTTGCTGGTCATCGTCGCGGCCTTCTGGTTTCTGGTGCTGCGTCCGGCCCGGGCTCGCCAGCGTCAGACGCTCGCGCTGCAGCGGCAGCTGGGCCTGGGATCGACGGTGATGCTGACCAGCGGCGTGTTGGGTGAGGTCACCTTCGTCGGTGACGAGGTCGTGGAGCTCCGCATCGCTCCAGAGGTGGTCATCACCGTGCACCGCAGCGCCGTGGGTCGGATCCTGGCCGACGAGGACGTCGTTCGGATGAGGAACCGAACCAGCCCCGGCGACACGACCGTCCCGCCGGTCGACTGAGCACCGGCGGCCAACGACCGGACAGCGACCGGACAGCGACAAGGAGCACCCAGACACGTGGCGACCAAAGCGTCTCGGCCCGGACGCATCCTGATCGTCTTCGGGCTCGTCATCCTTGCCCTGTACGGCGGCGCTGCCGCGGCCGGGCAGTGGAAGCCACGCCTCGGCCTCGACCTGCAGGGCGGCACCCGCATCACCCTGCAGGCCAAGGACCTGGAGGGTGGCTCGGCGCCGCAGGACAAGCTCGACGAGGCGAAGGACATCATCGAGCAGCGGGTCAACGGCACCGGGGTGTCCGAGGCGGAGGTCAGCACCCAGGGCGGGGACCAGATCGTCGTCGAGATCCCCGGAAAGCAGCGTCAAGACCTGGTCGAGCAGGTGGGGCGCACGGCGCAGCTGCGTTTTCGCCTGGTTTGGGACAGTGTCCAGGGGCAGGGTCCGGGGCCGCAGGTGCCGCCGGCGCCGATCATCACGCTGCCGCCGGAGACCACGCCGACCGGCCCGCCGTCGGGCGATGCGACGTCGACCAAGGACAGCAGCAAGAACCGAGCTGTGTCCGGGTGGATGCGCGCGGCCAAGCCGGGCGGGGGCGGCAAGCCCGGTGACAAGCCCTCGGACAAGCCCTCGGACCAGCCCACCGACAAGCCGTCGGGCCAGCCCAGTGACCAGCCCACCGATCAGCCCACCGACCAGCCCGGCGGCTCGGCCGACCCGGCCGAGGTCGACTGGAGCGCGCTGACCCTCGACGAGTCGATCGGCGGATCGCTGCAAGGCACCCTGCCCGACCCGTACCAGCCCGCACTCGACACCCTCCGGCAGCAAATGGCCGACCTCCAGTGCCCCGCCTCGGGGGCACCGGCCCAGGTAGAGGACGTGCCCGGCCAGCCGCTGGTGACCTGTGATGTCGACGGCTCCGGCACCAAGTACGTGCTCAGCCCGGCGGTCATCGAAGGCACCCACCTGGACGACGCGCAGGCCACGATCCCGACGCAGTCGATCCAGTGGATCGTGACGCTCTCGCTTGACGGAGACGGGGGTGACACCTTCGCCACCGTGACCCGCGAGCTGGTCAACACCGCCGCGCAGTTCGCAATCGTCCTCGACGGCCAGGTGCTCAGCGCGCCACAGGTCACCGGCGTCATCACCGACGGCAACGCTCAGATCGAGGGTGGCTTCACGCAGCAGTCCGCGACCTCGCTCGCCAACTCGCTGAAGTACGGTGCGCTGCCGCTGGCGTTCGAGGTCAACGGTGTCGAGGTGCAGGGCCCCTCGCTGGCCGGCTCGCAGCTGAATGCGGGGATCCTCGCCGGGGTGTTCGGGCTTGCTCTCGTGGTGGCGTACTGCATGGTCTACTACCGAGGTCTCGGTCTGGTGATCGTCGCCTCCCTGGGCGTTGCCGGGGCCATGACGTACGCGCTGATCCTGTTGCTCGGCGCCGGACTCAGCTTCACGTTGACGCTGCCCGGTATCGCCGGACTCATCGTCGCGATCGGCATCACGGCCGACTCGTTCATCGTCTTCTTCGAGCGACTGCGCGACGAGGTGCGTGACGGCAAGTCGCTGCGGCTCGCGGTCGAGGCGGGGTGGCGGCGGGCCCGCCTGACGATCCTGGCGGCAGACGCGGTGTCGTTCCTGGCGGCGCTGGTGCTCTACATCTTCGCGATCGGTGTCGTGCGCGGCTTCGCGTTCGCGCTGGGGCTCATCACAATCATCGACGTCTTCGTGGTGTTCTTCTTCACCAAGCCGCTGGTGTCGTTGCTGGCCCGCACGCAGTTCTTCGGCCGCGGCCACAAGCTGTCCGGCTTTGACGCCAAGCACCTCGGCATCTCGGGTCGCCCGGTCACTCAGACGGGCCGGCGTACCCGGGAGCCCTCGCTGGCTCGCACGACGACGCGGGGGGAGGCCTGATGGGCAGGCTCAGCAACTTCGGCCAGCACCTGTACGAAGGCCGCGTCTCGTTCGACTTCGTCGGTCGACGCCGGCTCTGGTACGCGGTCTCGGCGCTGATCGTGCTGGCCTGTGCGGCCGGGCTGCTGGTGCGGGAGGTCAACCTCGGCGTCGAGTTCAAGGGTGGCGTGGAGTTCACGGCCACGATGGAACCCACGCAGGCCAACGTCGAGGTGCTGCGCGATGCGGTGACCGACGCGGGTGTCGCTGCGGCCGGCGAGCCCATCGTGACGACCTCGGGCCAGGAGTCCATCCTGGTCCAGACCAAACCGCTCGAGCAGGCCGACGCGACTCGCATCGTGCAGGCGCTGACGCAGGCCGGCGCCGGTGACGTCAGCCAGAACCTCATCGGTCCGTCGTGGGGGAAACAGGTCGCGAACAAGGCGCTGATCGGGCTCGTCGTGTTCCTCGTGCTCGTCGTGCTGTTCATCTGGGCGTACTTCCGAGAGTGGAAGATGTCGGTGGCGGCGATCGTGGCGCTGGCCCACGACCTGTTGATCACGATCGGCATCTACGCCTGGTCGGGCTTCGAGGTGACGCCGGCGACGGTCACCGGTCTGCTCACGATCCTGGGCTTCTCGCTGTACGACACCGTGGTGGTGTTCGACAAGGTGCGCGAGAACACACAAGGGCTCACCGGCGGCAGCCGCACCACCTACAGCGGCGCGGTGAACCTCGCCGTCAACCAAACCTTGGTGCGGTCCATCAACACCTCGATCATCGCGCTGCTCCCGATCGCGGCGATCCTCTTCGCCGGGGTGGTCCTGCTGGGCGCGGGTCCGCTCAAGGACCTCTCGCTCGCCCTGTTCATCGGGGTCGCCGTGGGGGCGTACTCCTCGGTGTTCATCGCTCCGGCCGTGCTCGCCCAGCTCAAGGAGCGCGAGCCGGCGATGCAGGCCTTGGCCCGGCGAGTGAGCAGTCGCAAGTCAGGC
>JACCZI010000166.1 GCA_013696015.1 Nocardioidaceae bacterium | reverse complement strand
CCACAGCCGGACTTCCCGGAGCCGCCGGTGCTGGAGTCGCACGGACCGGCGACCATCATCGCGATGTGCAACCAAAAGGGTGGTGTTGGGAAAACCACCACCACGATCAACCTGGGCGCGGCTCTGGCCGAGCTGGGTCGGCGGGTGCTGCTGGTCGACTTCGACCCGCAGGGATCGCTGTCGGTCGGGCTCGGGTACAACCCGGGTGACCTCGATGTCAGCATTTACAACCTGCTGATGCACAGTGACGTCACCCTCGATGACGTCGTGTGCAAGACAAACGTCGCCGGCATGGACCTGTTGCCCTCCAACATCGACCTGTCGGCCGCGGAGGTACAGCTGGTGCAGGAGGTCGCCCGCGAGCAGGCGCTGCTGCGCGTTCTGGAGCCGGTGCGCAGCGAGTACGACGTCGTCCTCATCGACTGCCAACCGTCGCTCGGGCTGCTGACGATCAACGCGCTCACCGCATCCGACGGTGTCATCGTGCCGCTGGAGTGCGAGTACTTCGCGCTGCGTGGGGTGGCGTTGCTCAAGGACACGATCGACAAGGTCAGCGAGCGGCTGAACCCGCGCCTGGTCATCGTCGGGTTGCTCGGCACCATGTTCGACGGCCGCACGCTGCACGCCCGTGAGGTGCTGCAGACGCTCGTCGACGGATGGGGCGATGACGTCTTCCATACCGTGATCCGGCGCACGGTCAAGTTCTCCGACTCGACGGTCGCCGGTGAGCCGATCACGTCGTATGCGACGGCCTCACCCGGCGCGGAGGCGTACCGACAGCTGGCTCGGGAGGTGCTCATCCGTTGTCACGCCGCGTAAGCCTGCCGGGAGCCGACGAGCTGTTCCGGCCGACGCGCGACGAACCGGAGGAGGTGGCACCGAAACCGCCGGCACCCGCGCTGGACAACGTCGACGCGAGGCGGCGGGGTGCCTGGACTGCTCCGGAGCGGACTAGCGGGCGGGTCAAGCACGACGAGAAGATGACGGTGTACGTCACCTCCGACGAGCTGATCGACCTCGAACACGCGCGCCTGGTGCTGCGCCGCGAGGCCGGGATAGCGGTCGACCGCGGTCGCCTGGTGCGCGAGGCGGTCGCGATCGCCCTCGCCGACATCGAGGAGCGAGGGCCGGAGTCGGAGATCGTCCGGCGGCTTGCGGACGCATGAGCGGCGGGCCATGACCGCAGCGGTGATCCGTGAGCCACTCCCCGCCGAGGCGGCGGACTTCGCGGTTCATCTCGACGTGTTCGAAGGACCGTTCGAACTGTTGCTCGGCCTCATCGCCAAGCACCAGCTGGACATCACCACGATCGCGCTCTCCCAGGTGACCGACGAGTTCATCGATCACACCAGGCGGCTCGGCGGGGACAATCTGGACCAGACCACACAGTTTCTCGTCGTCGCCGCGACGCTGCTCGACCTCAAGGCTGCCCGGTTGCTGCCCAGGGGGGACGTGGCTGACGAGGAGGACCTTGCTCTGCTCGAGGCCCGTGACCTGCTCTTCGCGCGGTTGTTGCAGTACCGCGCCTTCAAGCAGGTCGCGACCGTCATCGCCGACCACCTCGCCGCGGGGCAGCGGCGTTACCCGCGCGCGGTGGCGCTCGAGCCTCGTTTCGCCGTTGCGCTTCCGGAGGTGGTGCTGGCGCTAGGCCCGCAGAAGCTCGCGGATCTTGCCGCCCGGGTGCTGGCACCACGGCCGGTGCCGACGCTGTCCTTGGCGCACGCGCATGCGCCGCTGGTCAGCGTTCGCGAACAAGCAACCCTGCTTGCCGATCGGCTGCGTGAGGTGACGTCGACGGTGACGTTTCGGGCGCTGGTCCGCGACGCACCGGACACTCCGACGACGGTGGCGCGCTTCTTGGGCCTGTTGGAGCTCTTTCGCGACGGGGTCGTCGCCTTCGAGCAGCTCGCGGCGTTGGGCGAGTTGCACGTGCGCTGGACCGGCGGGGCGGTCGGCCCGGACGTGGGGGAGGAGTTCGATGCCTGAGCTGCGCCCGGCGCTGGAGGCCGTTCTCATGGTGGCCCACGAGCCGGTGGACCACGTCGCGCTGGCGGCCGCGGTCGACCACCCTGCGGCCGAGGTCAGGGACGCCCTGCACGAGCTGGCTGCGTCGTACGAAGAGCAGCGGCGCGGCTTCGAGCTGCGCCACATCGCCGGCGGCTGGCGCTTCTACAGTCGTGAGCGCTACGCCGATGTGGTGGAGCGATTCGTGCTCGAGGGCCAGCACGCCCGGCTCACCTCAGCAGCCCTCGAGACTCTCGCGGTCGTGGCGTACCGCCAGCCGGTCAGCCGCGGCCGGGTGGCGTCGATCCGAGGAGTCAACGTCGACGGAGTGATGCGCACGCTGGTGACCCGGGGACTTGTCGAGGAATCCGGCAACGAGGTCACGACCGGTGCCATCCTCTACCGCACCACCGGACTCTTCTGTGAGCGCATGGGTTTGTCGAGTCTCGACCAGCTGCCGGACATTGCACCGCTCCTCCCCGACGTCGACGACTTCGAGGCGTCGGAGGTGTTTGGCGCGGAACGGCTCGCCACAGAAGCGTCGTGACGGGCAGCGACCCGCCCCCGCCCGACGACACCGGTCTGGTCCGGCTGCAGAAGCTGCTGGCCTCCTCGGGTGTGGCCAGCCGGCGGCGCTGCGAACAGCTGATGCTGGCGGGCCGGGTCGAGGTCGACGGGGAGGTGGTGACCCGGCTCGGGACCCGGATCGACCCGCGGACCGCGGTGGTGCGCGTCGACGGGGCGCGGCTGCCTCCGCTGACCGACACCGCCTACCTTGCGCTCAACAAGCCGGTCGGTGTGCTCAGCACGATGAGCGACCCCCAGGGACGACCCACGCTGGCCGACCTCGTCGCCGGGCGGCCGGAGCGGTTGTTCCACGTCGGGCGTCTCGACGCGGATACGTCGGGACTGCTGCTGCTCACCAATGACGGTGAAGTGGCCCACCGCCTGGCGCACCCGTCGTACGAGCTGAGCAAGACCTATGTCGCACAGGTAAGTGGCGCGGTGCGTCCGAGCGTCATCCGGCGTCTGCTCGCGGGTGTGGAGCTCGACGACGGGACGGCTCGGGCGGACCGCGTCACCGTCCGCGAGACGCACGCGGGGCGCTCGATTGTTGAGGTGGTGCTGCACGAAGGCCGCAACCGGATCGTGCGAAGAATGCTCGACGCCGTCGGACACCCGGTGCAGTCGCTCACGCGCACCGCCTTCGGCCCGGTCCGGCTCGGCACCCAACGCGCCGGCACGCTGCGCGAGCTGAGCCGAGACGAGCTGGGATCGCTGCTCGACGCCGTCGGGTTGTGAGGGGCGCTCTCGGTAGGGTGGCGAGCCGGCGGCACGGAGTCGTCCGGCCGCGAGGAGAGACGACGATGGCAGTGCGCGCGATCCGAGGCGCCACACAGCTCGAGCGTGACGAGCGCAGCCACCTGCTCGACCGGGTGAGCGAGCTGGTGACCGCAGTGCTCTTCAGCAACGGCCTGGACTCCGAGGACCTGATCAGCATCGTGTTCACCGCTACCGCAGATGTGAGCTCTGAGTTCCCGGCGTACGCCGCCCGGCAGCTTGGACTGGTCGACGTACCTCTGCTCTGCGCCCGCGAGCTCGAGGTCCCTGACGCCATGCCGCGGGTGATCCGGTTGCTCGCCCACGTCGAGACCGCTCTCAGACGGAGCGATGTGACCCACGTCTACCTGCGCGGCGCCGCCCACCTGCGTCGTGACCTCGACCGGGTCGCGCCGCCCGAAGCCGCCCCCGGACAGGGAACGTGACGCCGACCCGCCTCCGCGGCCCGGTGGTGATCGTCGGAGCGGGGCTTGTCGGCACTTCGGTCGGGTTGGCGCTGCGCGGACACGACATCGCGGTGTGCCTGGTGGACACCGACGACGACAACCTGCGTGAAGCCGTCTCCCGCGGTGCCGGGTCAGGGGCGACGGCGGCCGATCCCGAGCTCGTGGTGGTGGCGGTCCCGCCCCGCTCGAGCGGTGACGCACTTGTCGACGCGCTGCAGCGTTGGCCGCGGGCCGTGGTCACCGACGTCGGCAGCGTGAAGGCCCTGCCGCTCGCGCAGGTCGAGGCATCCGGTGCCGACCTGAGCCGCTACGTGGGCGGTCATCCGATGGCCGGCAGCGAGCGGTCCGGTCCGGCCGCCGCCTCGGCCACGTTGTTCACCGGCCGCTCGTGGGCGGTCTCGGCCTCCGACCGCTCGTTGCCGCACGCCGTCGCGCTG
>JACCZI010000130.1 GCA_013696015.1 Nocardioidaceae bacterium | reverse complement strand
GTGCCGCGACGCTCGCCCTGCGAGCGAGGCCGGCAACCGGGGAGGTCGAGGCGACCTGCTGGGGGCAGGGGGCCGAGTGGACCATCGCCCGGGTGCCGGCGATGTTGGGGGCGGAGGACGACCCGGGAGACTTCCGGCCCGCGCATCCGGTGCTTGCTGCCGTGCACCGCCACCATGTCCACTGGCGCGTGCCGCGGTCGGGCCTGGTGTTCGAGGCGCTCGTGGCCGCGGCGCTGGAGCAGAAGGTCACCGGCCGCGAGGCCTGGACGGGCTGGCGGCGGCTCGTCCGGCGCCATGGTGAGCCGGCGCCAGGCCCGGGCGGCGATCTCGGCGTGCGGGTCCTCCCGGCGCCGGAGGTCATGCGGCGCATCCCGAGCTGGGAGTGGCTGGCCATGCACGTGGACGGGGCGCGCTCGCGTGTGGTGGTACGAGCGGCGCAGCTGGCTGAATCGCTGCAGCGGACACTGGACGTCGACTGCGCGACGGCGGAGCGGCGGCTGCGTTCGGTGCCCGGCGTCGGGGTCTGGACGGCGGCAGAGGTGCGGCAGCGGGCGCACGGCGACGCTGACGCGGTCAGCTTCGGCGACTACCACATCCCGTCCAGCATCGGGCACGCGCTGGTCGGTCGCGCGGTCGACGACGCCGAGCTGGCCGAGCTGCTCGCCCCGTACGCGCCGCACCGCTACCGGGTGCAGCGGCTGGTCGAGCTGGCCGGTGTCCGGGTCGAGCGTCATGGTGCCCGGATGGCACCTCGGCGACACCTGCCGGGGTCGTATCGGTGGTGAGGGGGAACCGATGGCCCGGTGAGGGCGTCCAACCGGCGTGTCTGGGATCGCGGTGAGGCGTGTCATGAGGCGGGTGGCAGCGTGGCTGTCCGGCGTGGGGCTGGTGGTGGCGGGTGTGTCGCTTGCCGGGGCTACGCCTGCGCAGGCTGACTGCGAACCGCCGAGCATCGCGCAGGCCGCGGCTCAGTCGGATGCAGTGTTCGTAGGGACGACGCTCAACCCGGTCGAGGGCGAGGTGAACACCTTCGAGGTCCGTGCCAGTGACATCTACCAGGGGTCGCCAGGTGCCTTCCTCGAGGTGACCGGCGGTCTGCACGAGGACGCGGCTTTCCTCGAGGCCGACCGGCAGTACCTCTTCTTCACTCGAACGTCAGCGGGATCGTGGACCGCTCTCGGGTGTGGTGCCACCCAGCCGATCTCGTCACGGGTCATCGCGCAGACCGACCGTGTCCTTGGACAGGCCACGCCGCTGCGCGCGCCTGCCTCGCCCGGGTCGGGCTCACAGAGTCGCCGTCGGCCGAGGAGACCGCTGGTGAGTCGGCTGGCGGGTCTGAGTCGGGCACCGCGGCGGGCGCGGCGGCACAGGCCGAGGACGGCGGCGGCTCGCGCGTGTGGTGGTGGGCGGGCGCCGGCGGCGTGCTCCTCGCTGGAGCCGGTGGTTTCGCATACGCGGGACGGCGGCAGCGGTGACCGCCGCCCGATGTGCCCGTGTCCTGGTGATGAGCCTGCCCATCGGCTTCGCGATCATGGTGAGCGGTGGGCTGGCGTACGCCTGCTCCGTGCCATTCCCTCCCTCGAGGAGCGCCTGACGGCGTCTTCGTCGGCACCACCGGCGACGTCGTAGCGCGCCCGTCGTTCCTGGTCGCAATCCCGCGCCGCCGCAAGTCGACCTCCTGACCCGACCTGGTCGACTTGTCACTGTCACATCAGGTCATGGCCTGGCCTGACAGTGACAAGTCGAGGGAAGGGGCCACAACACTGTCGGGGGGTCGTCGTACGCTCGACTCATGAGGCCAGTCACCACACTCGAGCGCACGGTTGCGCCATTTCACGTCGTCAGCGACTACTCGCCGTCAGGCGACCAGCCGCAGGCCATTGTCGAGCTCGAGGAGAGAGTCCGAGGCGGCGCCAAGGACTCCGTGCTGCTCGGTGCCACCGGCACCGGCAAGACCGCGACGATCGCCTGGCTGACCGAGCGGCTGCAGCGGCCCACGCTGGTGATGCAGCCCAACAAGACGCTGGCCGCACAGTTCGCCAACGAGCTGCGGCAGCTGTTCCCCGACAACGCCGTCGAGTACTTCGTGTCCTACTACGACTACTACCAGCCTGAGGCGTACGTCCCCCAGACCGATACGTACATCGAGAAGGACTCCTCGCTGAACGAGGAGGTCGAGCGGCTGCGTCACAAGGCGACCAACTCGCTGCTGACGCGCCGCGACGTGATCGTGGTGGCCACGGTGTCGGCGATCTACGGCCTGGGCACTCCGCAGGAGTACGTCGACCGGATGATCTCACTGCGAGTGGGCGACGAGATGGACCGCGACGGGCTGCTGCGGCGGCTGGTGCAAATCCAGTACGCGCGCAACGACCTGGCCGGCACCCGCGGGACGTTCCGGGTGCGCGGTGACACCCTCGAGGTGTTCCCGGTGTACGAGGAGCTCGCGGTGCGGATCACCTTCTTCGGCGACGAGATCGAGTCGCTGATGACCCTGCACCCGGTGACCGGTGAAGTCGTGACGCAGGACAAGGCGCTGTACATCTTCCCGGCGACGCACTATGTCGCCGGGCCCGAGCGCATGGAGCGCGCGATCACCGGCATCGAGGTCGAGCTCGCTGACCGGCTCACAGAGCTGGAGCAGCAGGGCAGCCTGCTCGAGGCACAGCGGCTGCGGATGCGCACCAGCTACGACATCGAGATGATGCGCCAGGTCGGCAGCTGCTCGGGCATCGAGAACTACTCGCGGCACATCGACGGCCGGCCACCCGGCTCGGCGCCCAACTGCCTCCTCGACTACTTCCCCGAGGACTTCCTGCTCGTCATCGACGAGTCCCACGTGGCGGTGCCGCAGATCGGCGGTATGTACGAGGGCGACATGTCACGCAAGCGCACGCTCGTCGAGCACGGCTTCCGGCTGCCGAGTGCCATCGACAACCGGCCACTGCGGTGGGAGGAGTTCCTCGACCGCATCGGGCAGACCGTCTACCTGTCGGCGACGCCGGGGACGTACGAGATGAGCCGGGTGGACCGGGTCGTCGAGCAGCTCATCCGACCGACCGGCCTGGTCGACCCCGAGGTGGTCGTCAAGCCCACCAAGGGACAGATCGACGACCTCATCCACGAGATTCGGCTACGCACCGAGCGCAACGAGCGGGTGCTGGTGACCACACTGACCAAGAAGATGTCGGAGGACCTGACCGACTACCTGCTCGAGGCGGGTGTCCGCACCCGTTACCTGCACAGCGAGGTCGACACCTTGCGCCGGATCGAGCTGTTGCGTGAGCTGCGGCTCGGTGAGTACGACGTGCTCGTCGGCATCAACCTGCTGCGCGAGGGGCTCGACCTGCCCGAGGTGAGCCTCGTCGCCATCCTCGACGCGGACAAGGAGGGCTTCCTGCGCTCCGGGACGTCGCTCATCCAAACCATCGGGCGGGCGGCACGCAACGTGTCCGGTCAGGTGGTCATGTACGCCGACACGATCACGCCGTCCATGGCGAAGGCCATCGACGAGACGAACCGGCGACGAGACAAGCAGCGTCTCTACAACCTCGAACGCGGTGTCGACCCGCAGCCGTTGCGCAAGAAGATCGCCGACATCACCGACATGCTCGCGCGCGAGGACGCGGACACCGAGCAGCTGCTCGGTTCCGGACGGCAACGCAGCCGGGGTAAGTCGCCGGTGCCGGGGCTGTCGATGAAGGACGCCGGTCGCCATGCGGCCGATCTCGCCGGCCTGCCGGCGTCCGACCTGGCAGACCTGGTGCAGCAGTTGACCGACCAGATGCGCGGGGCTGCGGCCGAGCTGCAGTTCGAGGTCGCCGCCCGGCTGCGTGATGAGATCAGCGAGCTTAAAAAGGAGCTCCGGCAGATGGTCTCCGCCGGCGCCCACTAACCGGTCGCCTCAGCACCGACTATCCGCGGCTTCTCGCCCAACCATCCGCGGCTTCTCGCCCAAACTTGAGGGTCACCGACGGGGAAACTCACTGATCGTGGGACGGAAACTCACGGATCGTAGGGCGGAAACTCACGGATGGTCGGGGGGAAACTCACGGATGGTCGAGGAGGTGGGAGAGGAGCCAGGCGTAGACCTCGGCCTCGTAGCGGAGGTGGGCATACCGGCCGGACGGGCCTGAGTGGGCGCCCTCGCCTACCTCGCACCGGAAGACGCAGCGCGGTGACCAGTCGGGGTCGGTGGCACGCAGCGCCGCAACCCACTTGGCCGGCTCCCACACCATCACACGTGGGTCGTGCACGGCACCGGTGACCAGCAGGTCCGGGCGGTCGCCCGGCGGCGGCAGGTTGTCGTAGGGGGAGTACGCGAGCATCCAGCCGAAGTCCTCGGCCCGACGTGGATCGCCCCACTCGTCCCACTCGCCCGCGGTGAGCGGGATGGAGTCGTCCAGCATCGTCGTGACCACGTCCACGAACGGAACCTCGGCGACCACTGCCCGCCAGCGTTCGGGTCGTTGCGAGAACACCGCACCCTGCAGCAGTCCGCCAGCCGACAGGCCGCGGGTCGCGATGCGGTCAGCGTCGACAAGCGAGCCTGCGATGGAGTCGGCCACCGCAGCGTGATCGGTGAACGTGTTCTGCTTGTGCCGCAGCCGACCGTCGAGCCACCACCTCCGGCCGCCCTCGCCGCCACCTCGTACGTGCGCGTGCACGTACACCACACCGCGGTCCAGCAGGCTCGGCAGTGCCGGGTCAAATTCCGGCTCGAAGCAGGACTCGTACGCCCCGTAGCCGTACATCAGCGCCGGTGCCGTGCCGTCCAGCTGCACCTCGGCTCGGCGCACGATGGTCACCGGGACCTGCGTGCCGTCGGCAGCGCCGACCGAGATCCGCTGCCCCACATAGACCGACGGGTCGTGCCCGGGCGCCGGTTGCCGGTGCCGTACCTGGCGCTTGCCCGTTGCGAGCTCGACGTCGAACCAGGTCGGTGGATCGATGTGGCTCTGCTCGACGACAGTGAGGTACGTGACGTCGAACCGCTCGTTGCGCCCCAGCGCGAGGCTGCCCGCGGGCAACGACGGCTCGAGGTCCAGGGTCTCCGCGCCGTCCAGCGGCACCACCCGCAGCCGCAGTGTGCCCGCCGCCCGCAGTCGCAGCACCAGGTGCTCGGCGAAGGCGTCCACCTGCTCGAGCCGTTCATCGGCTCGTTCGGGTACGAGCTCGCGCCACGACTCGCGACCGGGCGAGTGCAGTGGCGCCGTCATGGCGCGGAACTCAGTGGCGCCGTCGTTGGTGACCACCAGCACGACATCGCCGTCCGCGCCGCGGGCGTGCTCGCAGTGGTACTCGACTCCCTTGCGTCGCGGCTCGACGCACTGCGCCGGAGCTGCCGGGGCATGGGCGTCGACCAGCCATACCTCGCTGGTGTCGCGGCTCTCCGACCAGATCACGATGACGTCGCCTGATCGGCAACACCGCAGGTTGACCTCGAACTGCTCGTCGTCGTCGGTGTAGACGCAGACGTCCTCAGCGACCGGACGGCCGAGATCGTGTCGCCACACCTGGTACGGCCGGTAGACGTCGTCGTGCACCGTGTAGAAGAAGGACCCCGAGTTCGCGCTCCAGGCGCCGCCGTAGTAGCTGCGGTCGATCCGGTCGGGCAGGTCAACACCGCTCTCGAGGTCACGGAAGTGCAGCGCGAAGACCTCCTCCCCGGTGGTGTCCACCGAGTACGCCAGCACCCGTTCGTCCGGGCTCAGCAGGCACAGTCCGAGGTCGACGTACGTCGATTCCTGCGCCAGCGCTGTCGGGTCCAGCAGCAGCTGCTCGGTCCTGTCAGTGCCGCGGGATCCGTTGCTCGAAGGCGACGAGTCGAGTGAATCCGTCGTGAAATCCGGCTCAGAAGGGTCGAGATCGCGCATCAGTTGGGCGTACTCACTTCCCTCCGGGGTCCGGGTGTAGTAGGAAAACCGTGCATGCCGCCACCTGACCGACACCTCGGTCGGCGGCAGCCGCGACGACATCTCCGCCGTGAGTGTCTCGATGAGGGAGCCCAGATGACCGGTGGCCGTGTCGTACCAGGATCGCTCCGCCGCAAGGTGGTCCAGCACCTCCGGCTCGGTCACGTCCCGCAGCCAGGCGTAGTTGTCGACGCGCCGGATGCCGTGCAGCTCGGAGTACGAAGGGACCTGCCGGGCCGCCGGAGGCAGCCGCCTCGCTGGGGAGTCGCTCACAGATCGGACCGTATCGCCCGCAGCCTGCTGGCGGCCTCGCTGGTCACCGGCGTCGCCGCGTTGGGCGCAGTCTCGGCGCCGGTGGCAGCCACCTCGGTGGCGAACGCGGACGAGGTGATCTTCCGGGTCGGCGTGCTCCAGGACATCGACAACCTGAACCCGTTCAACGGGATCACCGCAGCGGCGTACGAAGCGTGGGCACTGATGTACGACGGGCTCACCGGCTATGCGGCCGACGACTTCGCGCCGACTCCGCGAATCGCCGAGTCGTGGGAGCAGTCCGAGGACGGGCTCACCTGGACCTACCAGATCCGGACGGGCGTGACCTTCCACGACGGTGAGCCGCTGACCGCCGACGACGTGGCGTACACGTTCAACCGGATCATGGACGGACAGCTGGAGAAGACCAACTACGGCAGCTATGTGGCCCAGATCAAGACGGTCGAGGCCACCGATGACAGCACCGTCGTGATGACCCTGAACAACCCGACACCCCTCATGGAGCGGCTGGCGGTGCCGATCCTGCCGGAGCACATCTGGTCCGAGATCGGCGCCGACGAGCTCGAGCAGTATCCCAACGAGCCGGGCTCCGACCCTCCGGGCGGGGTCGGCAGCGGCCCGTTCATCCTTACCGAGGCGCGAGAGGGCCAGTTCTACCGGTTTGAGGCCAACGAGGACTACTGGGCCGGCGCCCCGAACATCGACGGGGTCGAGTACCGGCTCTACCGCAACGCCGACGCCATGGTCCAGGCCCTGAAGAACGGCGAGATCGACTTCGCCGACGACCTCGACGCCAACATCTTCACCTCGCTGGCGGACACCGAGGGCATCGAAGCCCGGTCCTCGGTCTACTACGGCTTCAACTACCTGACCTTCAACGGCGGTGCGGCCCTCACAGACGGAACGCCCATCGGGACCGGGCATCCGTCGCTCCAAGACCCCCAGGTGCGCCTCGCAATCCACCATGCCGTCAACAAGGAGGCGTTGGTGGATCGCACGCTTGACGGCCGGGGCAGCCCGGGAACAACAGTGATCCCGCCGCTGTACCCCGAGCACGCCGAGCCCGAGGTGCCGGTCACGTACGACCCCGAGGAGGCGAACCGGATCCTTGACGAGGCCGGGTACGCGCGGGGTCCTGACGGGATCCGGACCATGCCCGACGGCTCGGATCCCCTGGTCTACACGCTGTACGCCAGACAGAACTCCGAGACCTCGCAGACCACCATCAAGTTCCTGCAGGGCTGGCTGGAGGCCATCGGGATCGACTCGACCGCCGAGACCGTCTCGGAGGGCCGGCTGTACGAGATCGCCGGTGAGGGCACGTTCGACATGTACGAGTGGGGTTGGGTCGTCGAGCCGGATCCGGACTACCAGCTGTCGACGTTCACCTGCGGCCAGTTCAGCTACGAGAATGACCGCGGCACCGTGCGCGCGGGGCTCAACGACAGCTTCTACTGCAACGAGGAGTACGACACCCTCTACGAGCAGCAGTCCACCGAGACCGACCGGGACGCTCGGGCAGAGATCGTGAAGCAGATGCAGCTGATGGCCTACGACGCGAACGCCTACATCGTCACCGAGTACTACGACTACCTGCAGGCGTACCGCTCCGACCGCTTCACGGGCTTCGTGCCGCAACCAGACCCGGACGGTGCGATTCTCTTCCAGTACGGCACATACTCGTACCTCAACATCGAGCCGGTGACCGAGAGCGCGAGCAGCGCGGCCGCTTCGGACGACTCGAACAGCAATGCGATGCTCATCGGCGGTGCGGCGGGAGCGGGTGTGCTAGCCGCTGTCGGGCTGTGGATGTTCGTTCGCAGTCGTCGTGGCACCGACGCTGACGTGGAGTAGCGGGTGGCGGTCGAGGCGACAGTTGCGCCTGCGGCGTCGGATCCGGCAGACGAGCGCCGCGTTCGCGGCCCGCGAGGGGGAGGGCTCGGTAGGTTCATCGGCTACCGACTGCTTGCCGGCCTGGGGACCCTGCTCTTCGTGTTGCTCTTCAACTTCTTCCTGTTCCGGATGCTGCCGGGCGATCCGGCGGCTCGCTACCGCGGGGTCAGGAGCATCAATCCGGAGGACTTGGATCGGATCCGAGACGAGCTGACCGCACCACTGCCCGAGCAGTTCATCGCCTACCTGAAGGACCCGTTGGCACTCGACGGGATCTCGTCGTGGAAGGGGCAACCGGTCTGGGACCTCGTGTCGGGCCGGGCCTGGCCGACAATAGTCCTCTTGGGGACCACAACGGTGGTGGCCGTCGTCATCGGAGTCTGGGTCGGCATCAAGGCGGGCTGGAACAGAGGTGGACGGTTCGACAAGGTGTCGACGGCGGTCACCCTGTTGTTCTATGCCACTCCGGAGTTCTGGCTCGGCCTGCTGCTCATCTTGTTCTTCTCGACCGGCATCGGTTTCCTGCCCGGAATCTTCCCCAGCGGCGGTGTCATCGACTCGGGGCTCGAGCCGCTGTCGTTCGCGGGCATCGGCAGCATCGCCGAACACACCGTCCTGCCCGCCACGGCGCTGGCCGCGGTCTACCTCGCCGAGTACTCGCTGATCATGCGCGCCTCGATGGTCGACGAGCTGGGCCAGGACTACCTCATGACGGCGCGCGCCAAGGGGATGATGGACCGCTTGGTGCGGCGCCGCCACGCCGTGCCCAACGCCTCGCTGCCCACGATCACGCTGATCTTCTTGAACATCGGCTTCATCATCGGCGGAGCTATCACGGTGGAGACGGTGTTCTCGTACCCGGGGCTGGGACTGCTGACGTTCGAGGCGGTCAGTGAGCAGGACTACGTGCTGATGCAGGCCTTGTTCCTCGTGTTCACCGGCTCGGTGATCGTGTTCAACATCGTCGCCGACATCCTGATCGCCGTGATCGACCCAAGGATCAGGACATGAGCGCGCCCTCCGATGCGCCGCCGACTGCCCTGTCTACCCGGGCCATCGCCCGGGCCCGGCGCAAGAAGTCCTTGCAGCGTTTCGCTCGCGCGTTCTTCCAACAGCGCGCCGGCGTGGCGGGGCTGGGCATCCTGTTGGTCTTCATCGTGCTCGCGATCAGTGCGCCGCTGCTCTTCTCGCGCGAGATGCTGGACATCACTCAGACCCTCGGCAACGAGTCGCTCGAGGGCCCGAACGGCACGTTTTGGCTCGGGACGGACGAGAACGGCCGGTCGGTCCTCGCCGTGCTGGTCTGGGGCGCCCGTGCCTCGCTGATCGTCGGGTTGGCCGCGTCCTTGATCTCGATGGTCCTCGGCACGTTGATCGGCGTCGGCAGCGGTCATTACCAGGGCTTCGTGGGGAGCCTGCTGCAACGGCTCACCGACTGGTTCCTGGTGATCCCGTTCATCCCGCTGGTCGTCGTGCTGGCCGCCGTTCTCGGGCAACGGGGGCTGGGAACCATCGTGCTGGTGCTCGGGGTCACTTCGTGGCCCGGGACGGCGCGTCTGGTGCGTGCCCAGACACTGAGCGTGGAGGGCCGGCCCTATCTCGAACGCGCCAAGGTGCTGGGTGACAGTGACTGGCAGCAGATGACCAAACATGTGCTGCCCAACGTCATGCCGTTGGTCCTGGCCAACACCACGCTGACGGTCGCCATCGTGATCTTGTCGGAGACGACCCTGGCGTTCCTCGGGCTCGGCGATCCCTTCCTCGACTCGTGGGGGACCATGCTCGACAAGGCGACCGGTGCGGGTGCTGCGTCGACGGGGGCCTGGTGGTACCTGCTTCCGCCGGGCCTGTGCGTCATTCTGGTCGTGCTCGCCTTCACGCTGATCGGCCGGACGCTGGAAGTCGTTCTCAACCCGCGGTTGGGAGTGAGTGACCGGTGAGCGACCCGGTGCGGGACCCGGTGAGTGATCCGGCCCGGTTGGAGATGCGGGACGTTCACCTGACGTATCGAACGGCAGAGGGTCCGGTCCCCGCCGTACGCGGGGTCGACCTCTGTGTGGTCGCCGGGGAGGTGGTGGGTGTCGCGGGTGAGTCCGGGTGCGGGAAGTCGACCCTGATCTCGACGGTGCTTCGGCTCTTCCCGAAGACGGCGACGGTGACCGGAGAGGTGCTGCTCGACGGGGAGAACGTCCTGACGATGCCCTGGGGTCGGATCCGTGCGGTCCGGTGGGGTGTCGCCTCGGTTGTGTTTCAGGGCGCCCTGCACTCTCTCAACCCCATCCAGCAGATCGGTAAGCAGCTCGCCGAGCCGATCTTCCTTCACGATTCGAGGGCCACCGAGCAGAGTGCGGCCGGCAAGGTGCGGCAGCTGCTCGACCAGGTGGGGCTACCGGCCCGACATGCGAACGCCTATCCGCATCAGCTGTCGGGAGGGCAGAAGCAGCGCGTGATGATCGCGCTTGCCTTGTCGTGCGATCCGCAGATCCTGGTAGCCGACGAGCCCACCACCGCACTCGACGTCATGGTGCAGGCGCAGATCCTGGAGCTGTTGACCGGCATCGCACGGGAACGGTCGATGGCGGTACTCATCATCAGTCACGACCTGTCAGTGCTCGCCACCACCTGCGACCGGGTGGCCGTCATGTACGCCGGCCGGATCATCGAACAGGGGCCGGCGCGCGATGTGTTCGCAAGCCCTGAGCACCCGTACACCCGAGCCCTGTCTGGTGCGTTTCCCACTATCGGCGACCGGGCATCGCGCTACGCGCCCTCCGGCCTCGCCGGCGACCCACCGTTCCCAGGTGATCTGCCCAGTGGGTGCCCGTTCCATCCTCGCTGTCCTGTTGCGTTGCCGGTGTGCCCGACCGTGGACGTCCGATTGCTCCCAGCCGGTCCCGGTCGCGCTGCCGCATGCGTTCATGTCGACGACTCGGTGCCGGTCCGATGAGTCAGCCGGCTGCAGAGCGTACGGATGTGGGGTCACCGGTCGTCGAGGTCGACGACCTGGCTGTGACGTTCCGCGGACGCAAAGGCGGGTCGGCTCGCGCTCTCGACGGCGTGAACATGGCGATCGGCCGTGGCGAGATCGTCGCGCTGGTTGGCGAATCCGGTTGTGGCAAGACGACGCTCGCCCGGTCGATCCTCGGACTCGAGCGGCCATCCTCCGGCGAGGTTCGCTACCTCGGCAAGCCGCTCGGCTACGGCGGTCGTGCCCTGAAGGCGTACCGGCGCCACGTCCAGCTGGTGCTGCAGGACCCGTCGGGTGCACTCAACCCGCGTCAGTCGGTGTACGAAGCCGTCGCCGAAGGCCCCCGGGTCCACCGCATGAGCAACGAGCCCGGCCGGGTCGCGGATGCGCTGGCGAGGGCGGGGCTCCGTCCGCCGGAGCGGTTCTTTCTCCGCTATCCGCACGAGCTGTCTGGGGGACAGCGCCAGCGGGTCGTCATCGCCGGTGCGCTGGCTCTGAATCCCGATGTCATCGTCGCCGACGAACCAGTCAGCAGCCTGGACGCCTCGGTCCGCGGCGAGATCCTGGCGCTGCTGCTGCTGTTGCGACAAGAGCTCGCCTTGACGCTCCTGGTCGTGACCCACGACCTGGGCCTGGCGTGGAACATCGCTGACCGGATCGCGGTCATGTATCTGGGCCGGGTGGTCGAGGAGGGCCCGACGGAGCAGGTCCTCAGCGCTCCGCAGCATCCGTACACGCAGGCCCTGCTGTCGGTGGTTCCGGAGATGAAACAGGTGCAGCCAATCGTGTTGACCGGGGAGACACCCGACCCGACCAGCATTCCCTCGGGCTGCCGATTCCATCCCCGCTGCCCGGCGTACGCCAGCGGTGAAGCCGAGCGTGCCGGCGTCGCGGGCGACTGCCGAGACCGCGACCTGACCGTGCTGAGCGCCACCGGCGACCACCGCGCTGCCTGCTGGCTGGTGGACACCCGGGCGTCGCTATCCCATGTTCACATGGGATAGCGGCACTTCCAACGGGGTCGAACCCGTTCGGAGTGACCCTCAGCCATTGCACGTGCAGGGCAAGGCGGCGTCATAAGTCTTCGTGACAGGCTGGGCTGACTCGTGAGTCAGTACGAGAGGGGCACGGAATGGAGAACGCGGCGCCAGACCGACTGCAACCCGCGCTGCCGAAGCACATGTACGTCGACTCCGCCCACTGGGAACAAGAGCGGGACAGTGTGTTGTACGCCTCGTGGTTCTGCGTTGGGCGCCTCGACGTCCTCGGGCTGGACGCGCGACACCGAGTGGCGGTCATCGAGGTGGTGGGGGAGTCGGTGCTGGTGACCCGCGACGGCGACGGGCGGCTCCACGGTGCGTACAACGTCTGCCGCCACCGGGGATCGCAGGTCATTCCCCGCGACCCGGCTGAGTCGGCTCCGACGACCTGCACCGCGCGGTCGCTGCGCTGCCCGTACCACTCCTGGACGTACGACCTTTCCGGGCGGCTGCTCAAGGCGCCGCACACCGGGGACCTGGCCGCCTTCGACCCGGCGGACTTCGCGCTTCACCCGGTGGCCGTCGAGGCGTGGGCCGGCTTCTGTTTCGTGCACCTCACCCCAGAGCGCGCGACGCCGTTGGCCGATGACGTGATTTCGGTGTCGGACCGGCTGCAGCGCTATCCGCTGGTGCACCTGCAGATCGGGCGCACGTTGCACTACGACGTTGCCGCCAACTACAAAGTGCTGGCCGAGAACTACAACGAGTGCTACCACTGCGGACCCGTACACCCCGAGCTGTCCCGGCTCGTGCCGGTGTTCGCCGGCGGCGGACAGGACCTCGACTGGGAGCAAGGCATCCCCCATCGCGACGGCGCATGGACGTTCACCGCGACCGGCACGTCGTCCCGATCGCCGTTCCCCGACCTCGACGAGCACGAACGCACCAGGCACAAGGGTGAGCTCGTCCATCCCAACCTGTTCCTCTCCTGCTCGGCCGACCATGTGGCGGCGTACACACTGTGGCCGCTGGCGGTCGACCGGACCCGGGTCGAGTGCGACCTGTTGTTCGCTCCCGACGAGGTGGTGCGGGACGGCTTCGATCCCGGCGATGCCGCTGAGCTGTGGGACCTGGTCAACCAGCAGGACTGGGCGGTGTGCGAATCGGTGCAGCGTGGCATGAGCTCTCGCGCGTACCGGCAGGGCTGGTTCGCGCCGATGGAGGACGCCAGCGCCGACATCCGCCGGTGGCTGCTGCCGCGGCTTGCCCAGCCGGACGACGACGATGGTTGAGCAGGTCGAGTACGTCGTCGTCGGGCTGGGTGCCTTCGGCAGCGCGACCGCGTACGCGCTGGCGCGAGGCGGCGCTGATGTGCTCGGCCTCGAGCAGTTCGAGCTCGGCCACGTCCGCGGCGCCTCACACGACACCTCGCGGATCTTGCGGCACAGCTACCACACACCGGGTTATGTGGCGCTGACCGTCGCCGCCTACGACGACTGGGCCTCGCTCGAGCGCGAAGCTGGTGAACGGCTGGTCACCGTCGTCGGGGGGCTCGACCTGTTCCCGGCCGAGGCCACGGTGCCCGTCACCGATCACACCGGCTCGCTCTCGGCCAACGACGTGCCGTACGAGGTGCTCGAACCGTCGGAGGTCCAGCAGCGCTTCCCGCAGTTCGTCCTGCCTCCGGGAACCGTGGGGCTGTACCAGCAGCGGGCCGCAATCGTCCCGGCGGCGCGAGGCACGCAGACCATGCAGCAGATGGCGCGGGCGCACGGAGCGCGGCTCCAGGACCGGTGCGCGGTCACTGCGGTGCGCGACCGCGGCGATGCCGGGATCGACGTCGACGCCGGAGGGCAGACGTATCGCTGTCGGCGGCTGGTGGTCTGCGCGGATGCCTGGACGAACCGCGTCCTCGAAGGGCTCGACGTGCGGCTGCCGCTGAAGACCACACAGGAGCAGTTCAGCTATTTCGCGCCGGCCGACCCGGCAGCCTTTGCGCCTGGTCGGATGCCGCTGTGGATCTGGCTGGGCGAGCAGTCGTTCTACGGCTTCCCCTGTTATGGCGAGGCGACGGTCAAGGTGGCGCAGGACTGCGGCGGTCCGCCGGTGACCGGCGACTCGCGATCGTTCGACCCGGACCCGGGGCGGGAGGCGCTCGTGGCCGACTTCGTGGCTCGTACGCTGCCAGGCATCGGACGGCCGGTGCGGTCTAAGACGTGCCTGTACACGTTGACGCCGGAACGCGACTTCGCCTTGGGGCCGGTTCCTGGGCACTCCGCGGCCTTCGCCGCGATCGGGGCCGGACACGGGTTCAAGTTCTCCCCGACGATCGGACGGCTGCTGGCCGAGCTGGCGACGACCGGGGAGTGCACCGCCGACATCGGCCCCTTCCGGCTCGACCGCCCCGTCATGGTGGACCCCCCGCCCGTCGACGAATGGGCGGTCTGAGCCGGCGGATCACGTCAATTGCGACGCGTCGAGGCCGAGCTCCGCCGCGACGGCTTCGCGGATCCAGGTCCGCAACCGGTCGCGGCTGACATTGCGGTAGACCAGGGTCGCCACCGACAGGCCGTCCAGCAGCCCGCCGATGCGGGCCACCGTTCCAGCGGGATCGGGGCAGTCGAAGTCCCCAGACGTTGTGCCGTCGATGATCGCGTCGCGCAGCGCCGCGCGCCAGCGTCCGTCCAGCCGGCGCAGCGTCGTACGGATCGGGGGGTGCCGCAGCGCCATCGCCCAGGCGTCGATCCATAGCGTCCACCCACGAGCCGCCCCGGTCGGTCCATAGCCGCAGATCACGCGGCGCAGCCGGTCCAGCGGGTCGCTGCCACGGGCGACCGCTCGGTCGAGGCGGGCCAGGTCGCGGTCGACGGCATGTTCCAACGCCGCCGCGAGCAGCCTGTCCTTGGTGTCGAATTGGTAGAAGACCAACCCGGAGCTGATGCCGAGTGACTCGGCCACGTCCCGGACCCGCAGCCGTTCCATCCCCAACCGGCCCGCCTGGTCGACCGTCGCCGCCAGGATCTCCTCTCGGCGTACCTCGTTGCGGCGACGCATGGCGTTCGCCCGGGCTACTGCGTTCTGGCCTGCGGTGACCACGGTGTCACCGGTCGCTCCTGTGGCACCCCGTCCAGGACCAGGTCGACCTGCTCGTCGAAGAACGCCACCAAGCCACCAACGTCGTCGGCGTCGTGGAGAGGTGCCTCGTAGGTCCAGGCCAGGTCGTCGACGACGGCACCGCCGATGAGGGGCGACCAGTACGAGGCCCTGCCCTTGTAGGCGCAGTACGTCTGCGTGGTGCTTGGATGCAGCTCGGCCCGGATGTCCTCCCGAGGCAGGTAGTAGCGGGGCGGCAGCATCGTCTCGAACAGCACGCTGGGCCTCGTAGACTCCGCGAGCACCTGCCCGTCGAGCTCGAGCCGTACGTGCCGTGAGCTGGGCAGCACGTCGATGCGGTGGAACGGATCCCGCGGATGCGCCACGATCTGCTCGTCCTCGTCGTACCACGTGTCGAAGCCGGCGAAGTCGAGCACAACGTAGCCCGCAAGGTCCGGATCGGTGAGGCGGTATCCCGCAGCGGTCCGGTCTTCCATCTGGATGCTGACGGCGTCACCGTCCGCAGTGTGTGCCGCAAACGGGATGGACGGGTCGAGGATCGGTCGCTTCGACAGTTGTGGCATGTGCAATCCGATCGACTCGGTGGACATCCGGTCGGAGTCCGCGGCGACGGCAACGACCTCAGCTCGGATGTCTTCCTCGGGCACCGCGTAGGACGGGACCACACGTCGCGGTTCCCACACCAGCATCGGGCGGCGGCTGTCTACTGCGGGGTGCTCACCGAGCGTCGCTCGGACGCGCTTGGGGCTCGGTTCGTACCGAAGCTGACCGATCTCCGCCATCAGGATGTCGCGCACCCGTCTGCTCATCTTGTCTTCCTACACCCGCACCACCACCCGATCATCCGCGGGTTCCCGCCGCATCATCCGCGGGTTCCCGCCCTTCCCGTATCCGCGCAGGTAGGTGCTCGAACCACTCCAGCACCGCGCGCTCGTACCGGATGCCGAAGTCCAGGGTCGCGAAGCCGTACGCGTCGGCCATGCCCGCTTGCATTACCTCGTTCAACGCCTCGCGCGCGCTCTCGTACTCCGCGAGTCGCTCGACGTGTGTTCGACGGTGAGACTCGACGAACTCGGCGAGGGTCTCGGACGACAGGTGCGCACCGAAGCTCATCGTCAGGAGCAGCGGAAAGCGGATCTGCTCCGGCGACGGCTCTCGTGCGAGCCATCTCGCGAAGGCCGCTCGGCCGGCACCGGTCAGCTCGTACGGGCGGCGATCACGCGGACCGCTTTGGTGCGCCGTGATCAGGCCGGCGCGCTCCATGGCCGCTAGCTCGCGGTAGACCTGGCTCTGAGTGATGCTCCAGAACGGGCCGATTCGCCTCCGCGCAGTGATCAGCAGGTCCCAGCCCGAGGATGGGCCGGAGTGCAAAAAGCCGAGCAAAGAAGCCGCGGTGGCGTTCAGGGTGCGTTGGGTCATGACGGCTCTTGACATTCCACTGTGGAGGGTATCTGCTGTCTGACAGTAGCCACATCCCACTGTGGAGGGTAGTGGAGTCACCCTCGGACAGCTGACAGGAGCAACATGCCGACCATCTCAGACCTTCGACTTTCCGACGCTGACCGTGATGAGGCGGTCTCGGTTCTCGGCCAGCACCACGCCCTTGGCAGGCTGAGCCTCGACGAGTTCAACGAACGGGTAGATGCCGCCTATCGG
>JACCZI010000127.1 GCA_013696015.1 Nocardioidaceae bacterium | reverse complement strand
GGTCGGTCCCGGTCCCCAGTCGTACTCCCGCCGCGATCAAGGAATCTGCCGGCGGGAATTCTCGACGGCTGAACGACCCGGCGGAGACGATGACACCCGAGAGGTACGTGTCGAGGTCCGGTGTGGTGAGGAGCAGCTCGTGATAGCGCTCTTCGGGAGTGGCGGCAGGTCCGGTGCCCGCTCTCGCGACCTGCTGCCATGGCTTGCCGAGGTGTTCGTCGGCGGCCAAGATCCCCTTGGGTGGACTCAGCAGGCTGGCGACGGTGTCGTGCATGGTGGCCATGTGCGCCTCCGGTGCGCAGAGTTGGTGCTCTCTCGGCACGCTAGCGGCCGCAGGTCGCAGTGCGTCACCCGATCAGATGGAAGCCGGGGTGAGTCAGCGGTTTCGGCACGGCACCTATGGCCGGTTGCTGCCCTACTCCCACTCGATAGTGCCGGGCGGCTTGCTGGTCACGTCGACGACGACCCGATTGACCTCGCGCACCTCGTTCGTGATGCGCGTCGAGATCCGCTCGATCACGTCGTACGGCAGCCGCGCCCAGTCGGCTGTCATCGCGTCCTCGCTGGTGACCGGGCGCAGCACGACCGGGTGACCGTACGACCGGCCGTCACCCTGGACGCCGACCGAGTGGACGCCGGCCAGCAGCACCACCGGGAACTGCCAGATGTCGCCGTCGAGACCAGCCCTGGTGAGCTCCTCACGTGCGATGGAGTCCGCCTCGCGGACGATCCGGAGCCGCTCGGCGTCGACGGCGCCCACCACGCGGATCGCGAGGCCCGGACCCGGGAACGGGTGACGCCACACGATCTCCGGTGGCAGACCGAGCTGCTCCCCGATGGCGCGCACCTCGTCCTTGAACAGGGTCCGCAGCGGCTCCACCAGCTCGAACTGGAGATCGTCGGGCAGCCCGCCCACGTTGTGGTGGCTCTTGATGGTGGCGGTGCCCTCGCCGCCGCCGGACTCGACGACATCGGGATAGAGCGTGCCCTGGACGAGGAACTCGACCGACTCGCCGTGCGCCCCGGCGTCCGTCGCGACCTCGCGCTCGGCGGCCTCGAAGACCCGGATGAACTCGCGACCGATGATCCTGCGCTTGGCCTCCGGGTCACTGATGCCCGCCAGCTCCGCAAGGAACCGCTCACTGGCGTCGACGACCTTCAGCGCCACCCCGGTCGCGGCGACGTAGTCGCGCTCGACCTGCTCGGCCTCTCCCTTGCGCAACAGGCCGTGGTCGACGAAGACGCAGGTCAGCCGGTCGCCGATGGCGCGTTGCACGAGCGCGGCGGCCACCGCGGAGTCGACGCCGCCGGACAGTCCGCAGATCGCCCGCTTGCCACCCACCTGGGCCCGGATCCGCTCGATCTGGTCCTCGACGATGTTGACCATCGTCCAGGTCGGCCGGCAGCCGGCGATCCGGAGCAGGAACGCCTCGAGCACCTGCTGACCGTGCTCGGTGTGCAGCACCTCGGGATGCCACTGCACCCCCGCCAGGCCGCGTTCCACGTCCTCGAACGCCGCCACCGCGGCTCCTGCCGTGTGGGCCAGCGCAGTGAAGCCGTCGGGAACCGTGTCGACGGCGTCACCGTGGCTCATCCACACCCGGTGCTCCGCCATGACGCCTGTCAGCAGGGTCCCGGGCTCGTCGACGACGACGCCGGTGCGGCCGAACTCCGACAGTCCGGTGCGGCGTACGTCACCGCCGAGAGCCAGCGCCATCGCCTGGAACCCGTAGCAGATGCCCAGGACGGGGGTGCCGGTGTCGAAGAGCGCGGCGTCGACGCTCGGCGCCCCCGGCGCGTAAACCGACTGCGGCCCGCCCGACAGGACCAGTGCCCGCGGCTTGCGGGCGAGCATCTGGTCCACCGGCATCGTGTGCGGCACGATCTCGGAGTAGACCTTGGCCTCGCGCACCCGCCTGGCGATCAGCTGCGCGTACTGGGCCCCGAAGTCGACCACCAGGACCAGGTCGTGGTCGAGCGGGTCGGGCGCCACCGGCCGCAGTCTAGTGGCCGCCCGGGAAACGATCACGGCCCACGCCCGGGGCCTGTGGGCGCCCGACCGTCGCCGACTGCGTTCGGGGCTCGATCAGCTCACCGC
>JACCZI010000111.1 GCA_013696015.1 Nocardioidaceae bacterium | reverse complement strand
GGGCCCGCATCGTGCGCTCGTCGACCACGCCGGTGTGCTGCAGCATCCGGTCCGCCAGCGTGGACTTGCCGTGGTCGATGTGGGCGATGATGCAGAAGTTGCGGATCAACGCCGGATCGGTGGCCCCAGGACGTGGGCCGAGAGCGGGAGCAACAGGCACGGACTGCTTTCGGGTCGAGGCGGGACGCACCACCCATCATCCCACGCCCGAGGGCAGCAACCCGGTTACTCCGAACCTCGTTGACTGTCTCCCCGCGCCGGTCGGCAAGGATGAGGCCGCATGGCCCGCCCACTGACCGTCCCAACGGGGGCAACCGCGCGCCGGCGCACCTGGGGTGAGCTGCCCGAGGCGGTCCGCGCGCGGATTGAGCGTCGACTCGGGGCGACCGTCCGCGAGTCGTGGTCGCAGGGGTCAGGGTTCACCCCGGGTTTCGCCTCCCGGCTGCTGCTGTCCGACGGCCGCGGAGCCTTCGTCAAGGCGGCCGACGACGCGACACAGCCGACGTTCGCGGCGTCGTACCGAGACGAGGTCCGCAAGGTCAGCACGCTGCCCTCGGGCGTCGCCGTCCCGGCGCTGCGTTGGTCGTGCGACGTCGACGGGTGGGTGGTGCTGTGCTTCGACGACGTGGGAGGCCATCCCCCGAGGCGACCTTGGCGGAGCGACGAGCTGGCCGCCGTGCTGAACACGGTCACCGCGCTGAGCTCGGCGCTGACTCCGGTTCCTGCTGGCTTGACCGTGCCGACCTGGGCGGAGGAGCTCGCCGGGTTCGTGACCTACTGGGGACGCTTCAAGGCCGCCGGTGTGCTCGCGCGGCACTCGGCAGAGGCGATCGGCCTGGCCGAGCAGGGACTGGGCGCCGGTGCCGGGGACACCATGGCGCACTGTGACCTGCGCGACGACAACGTCGTCATCGGCAACGACGGGCGAATCTGGGTCTGCGACTGGAACTGGCCGGTACGAGCGGCACCGTGGATCGACCTGCTCACCCTGCTGATCTCGGCGCACGGGGACGGCCATGACGCCGACGCGCTGCTGCGGGCCAACTCACTCGCCTCCGGTGTAGCCGCTGAGCGCATCGACGCCGTCCTCGCGCTGCTGGTCGGCTACTTCCTCGGTGCTGCGGAGGGCGAGGCCCCGGCCACCTCGCCGTGGATCCGTATCCATCAGCGGTGGTACGGCCACGTCACCACGGACTGGCTGGCGCAGCGGCGGGCCTGGCGATGACGACGCCACAACCGCGGGCGGTCGGCATCCGGTTGCCGTACGAGCAGACACCACCCGCCGTGCGGCGGTGGGTCGAGACCGAGCTGGGTGCGCCGGTGGTGGAGTCGCGGACCTCGCTCGGCGGCATGTCCCCCGGCTGCGCGGCGCGGTTGCGGCTGGCCGACGGGCGACGGGCGTTCGTCAAGGCGGTCGGAGCCGATCTCAACCCGGTCACCCCGACGCTCTTCCGTCATGAGATAGAGGTGCTCGATCGCCTCGACCCGGCGCCGTACCGGCCCGGTGTCGTGGCGACGTACGACGACGGCAGCTGGGTGGCGTTACTGCTCGAAGACATCGAGGGCCGACATCCCGACCTCTCATCGGCGTCGGTCGCCGACGCGGTGTGGCGCACGGTGGCCGCGCAGACCGAGGAACTCACGCCGCCACCTCGCGGGCTTCGGGTCCTGCGTCTCAGCGAGAGCGTCATGCGGTGGTGCGAGTCATGGAGCGGGCTTGCCGCCGACCCCGGACGTTGCCTGCCTGACTGGGCCACCCAGGACTTTGACCGGCTCCGGGATCTGGTCACAAGGCTCCCCGACAGGCTGCCGGTCGAGACGTTGTGCCACTGGGACGTCCGCGACGACAACCTGCTCGTACGGGCCGACGGCAGCGTGATGATTTTCGACTGGGGCATGGCGCGGCTCGGCCCGCGATGGGCGGACCTGTTCGCCCTGTGCCTGGAGTGGGCGGAGACACCGGACTTCGACCAACGCATAGCACGGACCGCTGCCGACCCTGTGACGGTCACCGACCTGCTTCTCGGGCTCGGCGGGCACCTCGCCTTTGGCGCCACGCAA
Source organism: Nocardioidaceae bacterium (assembly GCA_013696015.1). GTDB lineage: Bacteria > Actinomycetota > Actinomycetes > Propionibacteriales > Nocardioidaceae > JACCYJ01. The sequence goes on along the minus strand of JACCZI010000111.1, from coordinate 3,660 downwards.
CCGGCGCCGCCCGGGCTCCCGACCTTGCCAGCGTTCCGCCGCCGAGAGGCCGCCCGCTTCCTTGCCGGCGCCTGGCGCCGGCTCCAGACGGATGGTTAATGTTTGCGGCTGCTCCAACCGCCACGAACCCTGACCTTCGGTGAGGTGGGCGCAGCAGCGTCGGCTGAGTTTGGGGCAGCCCAGCCGCCGCTGGTATCCTCGCGAGTCGCGCGCGGAACGTGTGCGTGCATCAACCCCCAGCTCCCAAAGGACGAGTCGAGGCCTGCTCAGTGGCGAACATCAAGTCTCAGATCAAGCGCATCCGGCAGAACGACGCAGCGCACGAGCGCAACAAGTCGGTCAGGTCGGCGCTGAAGACCTCGGTGCGCCGTTTCCGGGAGGCCGCCGACGCCGGCGACAACGCCCGTGCCCGCGAGCTGGCCCGGGAAGCCTCACGCAGGCTGGACAAGGCAGTCTCCGCCGGGGTCATCCACAAGAACCAGGCCGCCAACCGCAAGTCCGCCCTCTTCAAGCGGGCCTCGTCTCTCTGACCGAGCCGCAAGTCGCTGGCCTCAGGCGTCTGCCGACTCCCGGGACCGAGATCGTACGACTGTCAGCACCATGCGCTCTAGGGCGTGGTCGGAATCTCCGACGCCGCCCTTGACGTCGAGGTCGGCTCCCGCAACCGCATGGATCGCGCGTGCCAGCCCGGCCGGCTGCCAGTGCCGCAGCTGACCGCTCAGCGCGTTGAGCCGGTAGGGCGTCACGCCCACTTCGCGCGCCAGGTCGGTCCCGCGCAACCCTCGGGGAGCCGCATGCAGCCGGCCCAGCTCGCGAAGTTTCGAGGCAAAGGCGCTGATGACGAAGACAGCGGGCACACCGTTGTGCAGGGCCCAGCGCAACTGCTCCAACGCAAGGGCGACTGAGCCGTCGACGGCGGCGTCGGCGATGTCGAAGCTCTTCACCTCGGCGCGACCGTCGTAGTAGCGCCGCACGATCTCGGTCGTGATGCACTCCGGCGCGAAGTCGCTGACCAGCTGGTCTGCCGCTGCCGCCAGCGCCCGCAGGTCGTGGCCGACAGCGGCGACCAGGAACTCAGCGGCATCGGGGGCGATCGTGCCCCGGTGGTGTCGTACCTCGCCCGTCACAAAACGGTCGAGCTCCCACGGTTTCGGTGGCTCGCTCTTCACCTCGTGAACCGCGGCCGCACGAAGTCGGTCGAGCAGTCGCTTGCCCTTGGGCCCGCCGGCATGCACCAGGACCAGCGCCACGTCCTGCGCCGGGTCCGCCGCGTACGCCACCAGCTCGTCATGGGCAGTGTCCGGCAGATCCTGCAGGTCGCGTACGACCACCGCGCGTACCGCGGCGAACAACGACGGACTGGTGAGGCCGGCCAGCTCGCCGACGCCCAGCTGGCTTGCCGTGACAGGGGTGACGTCGGCGTCGGGATCGGCGGCCGAGACGGCCGCCAAAGCCCTGCTTACCGTGCGCTCGGAGAGAAACTCGGCTACCCCGGTGATCAAGGTGACGGTGCCGAGAGGGGTCGGTGCGGACATCGAGGTCAGCATGGCACGGCCGGCTGACACCCGCAGCAGCCGCGTCAGCGGGCCACCACGGACAGCCGCCCGTCGGCCACGACGACGGCGACGTCACCGGCCTCGTCCGTCCGCAGCACCTGGGCTCCGGCAGCCTCCAACGTGCTGATCGTCTCCGGCGCCGGGTGACCGTAGGTGTTGTCGGCGCCCACGCTGATCACCGCTACGCGGGCGCCGACGGCCTGCAGGAAGCGTGGGTCCTGGTAGGCGCTGCCGTGGTGCGGCACCTTCAGGACGTCGGCCTGCAGCGCTGATCCCCATGCCGTGAGGGCTGCCTGCGCCTCTGGTTCCACGTCGCCGCTGAGCAGCAGGCGGATCCCTTCGGTCTCCACCACGAGGACGACGCTGCTGTTGTTCTGCTCGGTGCCGGAGACGCCGGACGTCGCCACGCCCGGCACCGGACCGAGGCTGCTCCACGACAACGGCCCGAGGCTGCGCCGGGTGGCGTACGCCGTGCGCATGACGGGGATGCCGTGCGCCGCGGCGGTCCGCAGCACGTCGGCATACTGCTCGGTGTCCGGCACCACCGGGCCGACGTCGATCTCGGCCACATCCCGGTCGTCGAGGACTCCGGACAGCCCGGCCACATGATCGGCGTGCAGGTGGGTGAGGACCATCACGGGAACGACGTCTATCCCGAGCCGGTCCAGGCAGCGGTCGACTAGGCGCGCGTCCGGTCCGGCGTCCACGACGACTCCGGCGCCATCTCCGGCGTCGAGGACGAGCGCATCGCCTTGTCCCACGTCGCAGGCGACCATCACCCAGCCGCGCGGCGGCCACCCCCACGAGACCGGGTGCAGCACGTACGCCGCGAGGAGCGCCAGACACAAAGCGCTGATGTGCGGTCGGGTCAGGACCCGCGGCGCGACCAGGCACCCACCCAGGCACAGCGCGACCAACAGCGCGAGCGTCCCCGCGCCGCCGGCCCACTCGGTGCTGGCACCGGGGAGCGAGGCGCCCCAGCGGGCCACGACAACGATCCACCAGGCCGCGGCCGCTGCGACATGACCGACCAGATGGCCGGCCGCGGTCGACACCAGTGTGGTGGCACCGGCGACCAGACCCAGCACTGTCGCGGGGCCGACAGCCGGACCGGCCAGCAGGTTGGCACCGACCGCGACCAGCGAGACCTGGCCGGAGAAGGCTGCGATCACCGGGGTGCAGGCAACCTGTGCCGCCATCGGCACCGCCACGGCCTCGGCGAGCCACCGCGGCAGCCAGCCCGACAGTGCTGCACTCCACCGCGGGGCCAGCACGAGGATCCCGGCCGTCGCGACCACGGAGAGCACGAACCCCGTCGAGCGTGACAGCCACGGGTCGACGAGCACGAGAACCAGGACCGCCAGGCTAAGCGCGCGGACCCCACGACGGCGCCCACCAGCCCCCAGCCCGGCCAGCGCGACCAGTCCCATGGCCGCCGCGCGCAGCACACTGGGCTCGGGGCGTGCCAGCAGCACGAACCCGGCGGTTCCGAGCAGCCCGACGGCCAGCTGCGCGTAGCCGCTGATCCCGCACCAGCGGCCGAACAGCAGCAGGAAGCCAACGACGAGTGTCAGGTTGGTCCCCGAGACGGCGAGCAGGTGCGTCAACCCGGACGTGCGGAAGTCCTCCGCGAGGTCCGCGGAGATCGCGGAGTCGTCCCCATCGACCAGGGCGGGCACCAGCGCGCGTACGTCGGCGCCGGTCGTCTCCACTCCGCCCGCCACACCGCCGCGCAGCGCCGCCGACACCCGCCACCACCAGGCCGGATTTTCCAGGACGTCGACCACCCGGAAGGGCAGGAACACCGCAGCGATGTCGGACTCGTTCGCCGGCGACAAGGCACCGATCGCCCGGAGCCGCGTCCCGAGCTCCAGGTCGCGCCACGCCAGGTCGGCGATGACGAGCACCGGCGCGCGCAGGGTCGCACGCTCACCACGACCCGTGACCACCTCGGCGGACGCGTCGACGACGACCATGTCCTGGAAGCGCCCAGGCCGCACGACCGGGTCCGATCGCAACGTGAGCTCGACCTCGACCACGGCGCCCTGCTCGGCGAGCGATGGGAGCGGTCCCGACTCGTTGCCGCCGACCCGCAGGCCGGTGA
>JACCZI010000097.1 GCA_013696015.1 Nocardioidaceae bacterium | reverse complement strand
GATCCACCCGCCCCGGACGCGCCGCCAACGCAGGCTCGAGCAGGTCGGCGCGGTTCGTGGTGAGCAGAAAGACGACGTCGGAGTCTTCGGCCAGGCCGTCCATCTCGTTCAGTAACTGAAAGAGCAGGGAATGTCCACCGGGACGCATTCCACGGTCCTCGGCGATCAGGTCGACATCCTCCACGACAACTATCGACGGCTGAAGCGTTCTCGCCACCGAACACGCTTCGGAGATGAGCCGCAGCGCACTTCCGCTGAGCTGGATCACCGTCGCATCGGTCAGCTTGCTGATGAGAAAGCGGATGGTATGCGTCTTCCCCACTCCCGGTGGGCCATACAGCAGGACACCACGCTTGAGGTGCTGGCCAGCAGCAGCAAGCTGCTTGTTGTTCCGCGCAACATCCACCACCGGCCCGTGGATGGCGGCCAGCGTGTCGCCGTCGAGGATCAACTCCGACTGGCCACGGTCTCGGGTTGTTCAGCCCGCGCAGCTCCCACAACGGCTCGCTCACCCCGCCGGACCAACCGGCCGACATCTGCCAGCTCGAATCCCGGCTGCGGCAACGTCGCTGGCATCTGGGTTTCCTTCCATGAACCGGTTCTGGCCGGCTGTTCTTAGCGGAACGTGTGCTCCGGAGCCGGGAACGACCCGTCGGCGACCTCACTGGCGTAGCGACGGGCGGCCTCCAGCAGTACGCCGTGGAGGTCGGCGTACTGCTTGACGAAGCGTGGGGTCCGTCCGGTGCGGAGACCGGCCATGTCCGGCCAGACCAGCACCTGCGCGTCGCAGTCGGGGCCGGCGCCGATGCCGATGGTGGGAATGCGCAGGGTCTTGGTGACCTCCGCCGCTACCGCGGACGGGACCATCTCCATCACCAGCGCGAAAGCGCCGGCGTCCTGCAGCGCCTCTGCCTCGGCGATCAGCCGCTCCACACCGTCGCCACGTCCTTGTACGCGATAACCACCGAGGGTGTGCTCCGACTGCGGTGTGAACCCGACGTGTGCCATCACCGGGATGCCGGCGTCGGTGAGCAGCCGCACCTGCGGGGCAACCGGCAACCCGCCTTCGAGCTTGACCGCGTGCGCGCCGGCCTCCTTCATGAAGCGAACCGACGTGGCGAACGCCTGCTGTGGTGAGCCCTGGTACGACCCGAACGGCAGGTCAGCAACCACCAGCGCCCGGCGGACGGACCGGACGACGGCCCGTACGAGTGGGATAAGTTCGTCGACGGTGACCGGCAGCGACGTCTCGTTGGCGTAGACGTTGTTAGACGCCGAGTCGCCGACCAGCAGCACCGGGATTCCGGCCTCGTCGAACGTCGCCGCGGCGTACTGCTCGTAGGCGGTGAGCATCGCCCACTTCTCGCCTCGCTGCTTCATCTGCTGCAGGTGAGGGAGGCGGATCCGGTTGACGTCGGTGGCGGTTGCGGGACCACTGCCGTACGGCGCATGTTCTTCGGCCATGGTCAAGACTTGCACGCTGCTGGAAAGCGGGCCAGAAGTCACGGATGATCGGGCGGGAACCCGCGGATGGTCGGGCGAGAACCCGCGGATGGTCAGGGGTGAGGTTCGCGCCAGGCGTTGGTGATGGGGAGGCGGCGGTCGCGGCCGAAGTTGCGGGCCGAGATCTTGGGGCCTGGCGGGTACTGGCGGCGCTTGTACTCCGCGGCGTCCACCAACCGCAGCACCCGCTCGACCACGGCCGGGTCGAAGCCGTCGGCCACCAGGTCGATGATCGAGCGGTCGTGCTCGACATAGTCGTCGAGTACGTCGTCGAGCAGGTCGTACGAGGGCAGCGAGTCAGAGTCGAGCTGGCCCGGGCGCAGCTCCGCGCTGGGAGGCTTTGCGATCACGCCATCCGGGATCGGTGGCGTCTCACCACGACGCTTCGCCTCGGCGTTGCGCCAGCACGCCAGCTGCCACACGAGCGTCTTCGGGACGTCCTTGATCGGCGCGAATCCGCCCACCGCGTCCCCGTAGATCGTCGAGTAGCCGGTCGCCAGCTCCGACTTGTTTCCGCAGGCCAGCACCAGATGCCCGTACTGGTTGGACAGCGCCATCCAGACCACCGCCCGGATCCGCGCCTGCAGGTTCTCCTCCGCGATGCCGTCGACGCGCACCGCCGCCAGGAACGCCGCGACCAGCGGCGCGATCGGGATCGACTCGAGGTGGAGGCCGGTGCGGCGGGCCAGCTCTGCGGCGTCGATGCGCGAGTGGTCGCTGGACCACACGCTCGGGTTGGACACGCCGTGGACGTTGTGGGCGCCGATAGCGTCGCACGCGATGACAGCGACGAGCGTGGAGTCGATCCCACCGGACAGCCCGAGCAGCACCGAGCGGAATCCGTTCTTGCCGACGTAGTCGCGCAGCCCGAGCGTCACCGCGCAATAGACCTCGGCGAGGTCGTCGAGCCGCCGAGCCAGCACCGCCGGACGGCCGGCGTACGGCTCGAGCAGCTGCGACGAGACCACGGTGCGGCGCACCCGCAAGCCGCTGAACTCGCTCGACTCGTCGGGCATCGGCGCGGTTGCCGCCGGGAGATCGAGATCGGAGACCAGCAGCTGCTCCTCGAACTGCGCGGCCCGCGCGAGCAGCGTCCCGGTGGCGTCGACCACAAGCGAGTCGCCGTCGAAGACCAGCTCGTCCTGTCCGCCGACAAGATTGACGTACGCCAGCGCACACGCACCCTCGCGCGCTCTTCGAGCGCACATCTCGAGGCGCACGTCGTCCTTGCGCCGTTCGTAGGGTGAGCCGTTGATCACAAGCAGCAAGCCGGCCTCGGCGTTGTACGCCGCCTGTGACGGGCCGTCCTGCCACAGGTCTTCGCAGATCGCGATCGCGATGTCGGTCCCGTGGACCTGGACCACCGACGTGGTGTCACCGGGGACGAAGTAGCGGAACTCGTCGAAGACGCCGTAGTTCGGCAGGTGGTGCTTGGCGTACGTCGTGACGACTTCGCCGGCGGTGATCACCGCCGCCGCGTTGTGGGGTGAGCCCTTGGGCACGCCGAGCCGGTCGGCCGCCGACTCGGCCCGGTCCAGGTAGCCGACCACGACGACGAGGTCGCCGAGCTGTTCGGCCTTCAACCGCGCGGCCAAGTCGGCGAGCGTCCGGCGCGACGCATCGACGAACGAGGCGCGCAGCGCCAGGTCCTCGATCGGATAGCCGGTCAACATCATCTCGGGGAAGGCCACGACATGGGCGCCGGCCTCCGCCGCGCGGCGCGACCACGTGACCACCCGCTCGGAGTTGCCGGCGAGATCACCGACGGTGGCGTCAACCTGCGCCAGGGCCAAGCGGAGCTGCGGCACGTATCCAGCGTAGACCGCGACCACGTGCTCGCAGGCGGTGTCGATCTCCGGCAAGGTCGTTCGTCACAGTGGCAGGAGTGCCCGTCCGGGCACGCAGACGACAGGAGCTTGTCATGAAGTACGCGCTGCTGATCTACGGCCCAGAGCAGGGGTGGGCCGAGGCGTCCCAACCGGAGCGAGAGAAGGTGTACGTCCAGTACCGAGAGTTCGCTCAGATGCTGGAAACCCGAGGCGCCATCCGAGGTGGTGAGGAGCTGGACCTGACCTCGACAGCCACCACCGTCCGCCCACAGCGGTGACGACGTGATGGTGACCGACGGACCGTTTGCGGAGACCACCGAGCAGCTCGGCGGATTCTTCCTCATCGACGCGGCTGACCTTGACGAGGCCCTGGGCTACGCCAAGGCCCTGCCGGCGAGCTGCGTCGAGGTCCGTCCAGTCGTGGAAAGCAGTGAGCCGCACTGAGCGCGACGAGCCAGGCTGCAGCGGACGCGGCTCGCGAGAGCTGGACCCGGCTGGTCTCCGTGCTCACCCGCCACCTTGGGGATCTCGACCTGGCGGAGGACGCGTTGCAAGACGCCTTTGCCATCGCGTTGGAGTCGTGGCCGCGCACCGGTGTCCCAGCCAACCCCGACGGATGGCTGGTCACCGTCGCGCGGCGCCGTGCCACCGACTCGATCCGGCGCCAGCGCAGCTATCACGACAAGCTGCGCCTGGTCGCCGCCTCCGAGGCGGTCGATGATGTCGCCACCGCAGCTGACGGCCAGCTCTCCGGAGTGGACGACGACCGGCTGCGGCTGGTCTTCACCTGCTGCCATCCAGCCCTCGCCCAAGAGGCTCAGGTGGCCTTGGCCCTGAGGCACCTGTGTGGACCGACCACGGCCGAGGCGGCCCGGCTGTTCCTCATCCCGGTCCCCACGATGGCCGCCCGCCTGACTCGCGCCAAGAAGAAGATCGCCGCGGCGCGTATCCCGTACCGCATCCCCTCCGACGCCGAGCTGCCCGAGCGGCTGAGCGGGGTGCTGGCCGTGGTGTACCTGCTCTTCACCGAGGGGTACGCCGCGTCCGGTGGTGATGGGCCGGTACGAGCCGAACTGACCGAGCGGGCGATCGGAATGGGCCGGCTTATCACGGATCTGATGCCGGACCAGTCCGAGGTCGCGGGGCTGCTGGCGTTGATGCTGTTGCAGGACGCCCGGCGTGAAGCACGGGTCGACGACGGTGGACGCCTTGTGCTGCTGTCCGATCAGGACCGCAGCCGGTGGGATCGAGGGCGGATCACCGAAGGCCTCACACTGCTCGACCGCGCTCTGGCGGACCCGGGGCCACACCGTGCAGGCGGCGATCGCCGCCGAGCATGCGACGGCAGCGGCGGCGGCCGACACCGACTGGTCGGCGATCGTCGGTTGGTATGACGTACTACTCGAGATATGAGCGTCGGTCCGCTCGCGGTCGCACTGCTCGACCCTCTGCTCGACGACCCCGTGTTGCGTGACCACCACTTGCTGCACGGCGCCCGGGCTCAGCTGCTGCGCCGTGCCGGTCACGAGCCGGAGGCACAGGAAGCATTCGAGCGTGCCGCCGACTGCGCGCGCACGGACGTCGAACGCCACTTCTACGCGGTTCAGCTGCTCTCCCAGGGAGTTGTCACTGTCAGGTCAGGTC
>JACCZI010000050.1 GCA_013696015.1 Nocardioidaceae bacterium | reverse complement strand
GAGCCTGGCTTGGGGTGCCCCACAGCCATTGGAAGTGACGCGTACGGGGAACCGCGAAACCCAGTTGTGCCGTTGCGCCGCGCCGCCTACCGTCGCGGCCATGGCAGCGTTCGTGATGGTCCGTCGTGCCCGCCGACTCATGTCGTCGCTGGGGGTGTCACCGGCTCGAACCTGACTGGGCCGAACGCATTGCTGCCGCCGCCGCCGTCCGCCCGGGCGAGCTGGTCTTGGACCTCGGCGCCGGCACGGGGGCTTTGACGTGGCCGCTGGCCCAGGCCGGGGCGCGCGTGCTGGCCGTGGAGCTGCATCCCGCCAGGGTGGCCGCTCTGCGCCGGCGGTTCGCCGATCACCAGCAGGTCCGCGTCGTGCAGGCTGACGTGGTGCAGTTCGGGCTGCCCGGGCGGCCATTCCGAGTGGTGGCGAACCCTCCGTACGGGCTGAGGGCCCAGCTGCTGCGGCGGCTCCTGGCGGCGCACAGCCGGATGTACGCGGCGGATCTGGTGCTGCCGCGGGCGTACGTCAATCGGGCCGTCTCGCGCGGGACCGGGCGGCGGGCCTGGCGGGCAACGACCGGCCTGCGGCTTCCCCGGAGCGCGTTCGACCCCCCGCCACCGCTCGAGTCGGCGGTGCTACGGCTTCGGCGCCATTAGCCGAGCCGCTCAGCTCAGGCGCTCGCGTAGCCAGGCGATATCGCCGCCTTGACCATCGGCACCGCCCGGCGTCTCCACGATGACCGGAGCGTTCGCCGCCCGTACGACTGCCACCATGTCGGACTCAGCGATCCGTCCCGAGCCGAGGTTGGCGTGCCGGTCGGCGCCCGAGTCGTAGTCGTCGCGGCTGTCGTTGGCGTGTACGAGGTCGATGCGCCCGGTAATCGCCCGGACCTGCTCGACCGCCTCGGTGAGCGGGATGCCGCCGGCGTGCGCGTGGCAGGTGTCGAGCACGAAGCCGACCTCGTTGCCCCCTGCGGCATCGGCGACGGCGGCCCACAACCGGTCGATCCGCTCGAGGTGACGCGCCATCGCATTCGTGCCGCCGGCGGTGTTTTCGATCAGCAGCGGCACCTTGGCATCGAGTCGCTCGATGCACTTGCGCCAGTTGTCGTACCCCTCCTCAGGGTCATCCTCCTTGGCGACGTGGCCGCCGTGGACGATGAGGCCACGGGCACCGATGGTCGCCGCTGCGTCCATCTGCCCCTGCAGCAGCTTGCGGCTCGGAATGCGGATCCGGTTGTTGGTGGTGGCGACGTTGATGACGTACGGCGCGTGGACGTAGAGGCCGATGCCGGCGTTCTCCGCGTCGGCTCGGAGCTGTGCGGCGCCGCCCGAATAGCCGACCTTGGCGCCCTTCCACCCCTGCGGATCGCCGAGGAAGAACTGCGCCAGGTCGGCGTCACGCGCCGTGGCCTCGATGAGCGGGTCCACCTGGTCAACGTGGGCGCCGATGAGGAGTCTGGCGGGTTGCGTGCGTGCCATTCCCGCAGCCTAGATCCGCCTCCCGACCTCAATCTTCACCGGCTGCGCCTCGACCGCTGATATCACCTCGCACCGAGCGTCCTCCGGGATCGGACCTCCCGACATCTGGTACGTGTCCGCGACCTCAGTGTCGGGAGCTCGAACCAATCGCCCAACGCGGGCAGGGGTCGGATCAGGGTCGGGTCAGGGAGAATCCGGTGCCGGGCGGTCAGCCCCCGCCATTAGCGTGGCGCGACCAGATGCAACTCGTGCGAGGGAGAGACGATGGCACAGGCCGTGGCGGCCCGAGCAGATCACCTGTCCAGGGTCTACGGCAAGGACCTTGCCGAAGTACGCGCGCTCGACGACGTCTCGATCGACTTCTACGCCGGTGAGTTCACCGCCGTGATGGGACCGTCCGGGTCGGGCAAGTCCACGCTGATGCACTGCCTGGCGGCGCTGGACTACGCGACCGACGGTCAGGTCTACGTCGGTGACACAGAGCTGACCGGGCTCGACGACAAGCGGCTGACCGGCTTGCGGCGCGACCGCATCGGGTTCGTCTTCCAGGCGTACAACCTGGTCCCGACGCTGAGCGCCGAGGAGAACATCCTCCTGCCACTGGCGATCGCCGGCCGCAAACCCGAGCCGGTCTGGTTCGACACCGTCATCGACGCTGTCGACCTACGGGACCGGCTCCGGCACCGACCCAACGAGATGTCGGGGGGCCAGCAGCAGCGGGTTGCTTGCGCCCGGGCACTGATGAGCCGACCGGCGATCGTGTTCGCCGACGAGCCCACCGGCAACCTCGACTCGCAGTCGACCGCGGAGGTGCTCACCTTCCTGCGGCGCTGCGTCGACGAGTTCGACCAAACGATCGTGATGGTGACGCACGACCCACTGGCGGCTGCCTACACCGACCGAGTGGTGTTCCTGGACGATGGGCGGGTCGTCGCCGAGCTGCGTACGCCAACCGCCGAGGGCGTACTCGAACAGATGAAGACGCTTCAGTCGGTGCCGTCGGCCGCACCAGCACCGCGGCAGGCCTGACCGTGCTGCACGCGACGATCCGGAGCCTGCTGGCTCGCAAGCTGCGACTCGCCATGAGCGCCTTTGCCATCGTGCTGGGCGTCTCGTTCGTCGCCGGGTCGTTCGTCTTCACCGACACCCTTGGTGGCAGCTTCGAAAGCCTCGTCGAAGGGACCACCGGCGAAGTCGTCGTGGAGCTCGCGAATGCCGGCGACCCCACCGAACCGACCGGGGGTGGGGACACCCGGACGATTCCCGGTGACGTGGTCGACGCGCTGACCGAGGCGCCGAGTGCAGCCCGTGTCGATGGCAACCTCACGGTGGGCAACGTCTTCGTGATCGGCCCAGATGGCAAGGCGATCGGCGGCAACGGGCCGCCGTCGTTCGCTGTCGGATACAACGACGCACCGGCGATCACCGGTATCGCCGCGTTGACAATCGTCGATGGTGAGGCGCCGGAGGCTGCTGGCGAGATCGCACTCGACGAGACCACCGCCGACCGAGCCGGTTACGACCTCGGTGACTCGGTCCCGCTGGCGGTTGTGGGCCCCAATCCCCGGATCGAGACGACACTCGTCGGCATCGCCCGCCTGGGGGAAGGCTCACTCGGCGGTGCTTCCGCAAGCGTCTTCGACATCGCGACGCTTCAGGAGCTGTTCTTCGACGGGCGCGACGTCTACACCGACGCCTGGGTCACGGCCGATGACGGGGTCAGCCAGACGCAGCTCCGCGACCAGGTGGCGCCGCTGCTGCCCGACGGTGTCGTCGCCCGAACCGGCGATGACGTCGCGGCGGAAGATCAGGACGCAATCGGGGAGGCACTCCAGTTCATCAACATCTTCTTGCTGGTCTTCGCATTCATCGCCCTTGTCGTCGGGTCGTTCCTGATCGTCAACACGTTCTCGATCCTGGTCGCGCAGCGCAGCCGTGAGCTGGCGCTGTTGCGGGCTCTCGGCGCGTCGCGACGGCAGGTGACCCGGTCGGTGCTGATCGAGGCGCTCGCGGTCGGATTCGTTGGCTCCACGATGGGGTTGGCCCTGGGCTTCGCGCTCGCGATCGGACTGCGCGAACTGCTCGGGCTGTTCGGGCTCGACCTGGCCAGCACCCGTCTGGTCTTCGAGCCCCGGACGGCGATTATGTCGTACGCGGTCGGCATGCTGGTCACGTTGGTGGCGGCGTACCTGCCGGCGCGCCGGGCCAGCCGTATCGCTCCGGTGTCGGCGTTGCGGGACGACGTTGCGCTGCCTGAGGCGTCGATCCGCCGCCGCAGCATCGTCGGTGCGGTGCTGGTCGCCGGGGGTGCGGTGCTGATCGCGACCGGCCTGGCTGGGGAGGGTGGCACCGGGGCGGCCGTCGTGGGCGGCGGCATCTTCGGTGTGCTGATCGGGGTCGCGCTGCTGAGCCCGGTCCTCGGCCGCCCCGTGCTCGGCCTGATCGGCCGGTTGTATCGCCCGCTCGGAGCAGTCGGGCGGCTGGCCACGCAAAATGCCCTGCGCAATCCCCGGCGCACGGCGGCGACGGCCTCCGCTTTGATGGTGGGCCTCGCGCTGGTATCGACGATGTCGGTGCTTGGTGCGTCGGTCAACGCCAGCATCGATCAGACCATCGACGACAGCCTGGTGGCCGACTACGTGGTCTCCAACGCTATCGGCGCGCCGTTCTCGCCGGCCGTTGCCGGCCAGATCGCGCAGGTTGAAGGAGTCGAGGCGGTCGCGCCGTTCCGCTACGAATCGGTGACCATCGACGGCAAGGAGGCATTCTTGGCTGCCACCGACCCGGAGGCGTTCTCCCGCGCCCTCGAGTTGCCGGTGGAGACGGGTTCGCTCGACGACCTGACGGGCTTGAGCATCGCGCTGGCGACCGGGACAGCCGACGATCTCGGGGTGGCGGCTGGCGACACCCTGCGACTGGAGTTCGCGTCCGGCCCCCAAGACCTCAACGTGGCCGCGACGTACGACCTCAGCCCGGCGGTCGGTGACTACCTGGTTCCGATCAGCGTGCTCGACGCTGCCGAAATCCGGCCGGCCGACTCGTACGTGTACGTGCTCCGCGACCCGGCGGTGCCGTCCGCGCAGGTGTACGGCGCGGTGAACGAGGTGATCGCGGACCTGCCGACGGTGACCCTGAAGGATCAGGAGCAGTTCAAGGCCGAGCAGCGGGAAGGGGTCAACCAGGCGTTGTACCTCATCTATGCCCTGCTGGGGTTGGCCGTGGTGATCGCGGTGCTCGGCATCGTCAACACGCTGGCGCTGTCGGTGATCGAACGGACGCGTGAGGTGGGGCTGCTCCGCGCCGTCGGGATGAGCCGGCGGCAGCTGCGCCGGATGGTGCGGCTGGAGTCGATCGCGATCGCCGTGCTCGGCGCGGTGCTCGGGGTCGTCATGGGGATCATTTTCGGCGTCGTGTTGCAGCGGGCGGTGGCCGACCAGGGGATCGAGGTGCTGTCGATACCGGTGCTGAGCCTCGGCCTGTTCGTGCTGGTGGCGGCGGCGGTCGGTGTCCTGGCCGCCGTGCTGCCGGCGCGGCGGGCGGCCCGGCTCGACGTGCTGCGCGCAGTGTCAGCGGAGTAGCACTGGCCGCCCGTGCGGCGGGTGGTGGGTGCGCCACCTCGCATGACCGGACCGGACCGGCGAGTGATGATGCATCTGCGTAGCCTGGGCAACCAACATGCATCGTCGCTCGTGCCGTGACACCGGAGGTCGCCTGCCGTGAGCCGCGTGGTCGTCGTGGGCGCGGGGCTGGCCGGCCTCAGCGCCGCCTGCCATCTCGTCGGGCGCGGCCACGACGTGACAGTCCTCGAGCGCGAGGCCGTTCCCGGTGGGCGGGCCGGGCGCATCGAGCGCGACGGGTACGCCTTCGACACCGGACCGACCGTGCTCACCATGCCGCAGTTGTTCGCGCAGGCGTTCGCCGCCGCCGGGGCAGACATGGACTCGCTTCTGACGCTGCGGCGACTCGACCCCGCGTATCGTGCGGTGTTCAACGACGGCAGCGTCATCAATGTCCGAGCCGGCCGTGAGGCCATGGCGGCGGAGATCCGCGTGACCAGCGGACCGAAGGACGCCGCCGCGTTCGAGCGTTTCGCCACCTGGCTGACCCGGTTGTACGCGGTGGAGATGCCGAGCTTCATCGGCCGCAACTTCGACTCGTTCACCGACCTGGCTCGACCCCCCGGGCCCGGCCTGACGCTGCTGCGCATGGGCGCGTTCGGCCGGCTCGGCAACCTTGTCGCCCGGACATTCGACGACGAACGGCTGCACCGGCTGTTCACGTTCCAAGCCATGTACGCCGGACTCGCACCCGCCCAGGCCTTGGCGGTCTACGCGGTGATCACGTACATGGACACCGTCGAAGGGGTCTGGTACCCCGAGGGCGGAATCCACGCGGTGCCGACCGCGCTGGCGACCGCGGCCGAGAAAGCCGGTGCCCAGCTGCGCTACGGCGTTGACGTCGACCGGATCCTGCTGGGGTCGGGAAGCACCGGGCCGGTACGAGGCGTCCGGCTGCGAGGTGGCGAAGTCGTCGCGGCCGACGCGGTCGTGTGCACCCCGGACCTGCCGGTCGCCTACGACCGGATGCTGCCGGGGCTCACGCCGCCGCGGGCGGCTCGCCGAGGACGGTTCTCGCCCTCGGCCGTCGTCTGGCACGTCGGCATGCGCGGGCAGCAGAGCCCCGGCGACGTCGCGCACCACAACATCCATTTCGGCAACGAGTGGGACCGGGCGTTCCGAGCGCTGATGCGCCACGGCACCCTGATGCCCGACCCGTCAATCCTCGTCAGCGTGCCCACGGTCACCCAGCCGTCGCTCGCTCCCCAGGACGGTTCGGTGCTGTACGTCCTCGAACCGGTGCCAAACCTCGACGGGCGCATCGACTGGGTCGCCGAACGCCCCCGGATGCGGGAGCGACTTCACCGCCACATCACCCGGCTTGGGTACGCGGGCGACATCGTCGTGGAAGAGCTGGTCGACCCGCTGGACTGGGAGCGCCAGGGGATGGCCCGCGGGACGCCGTTCGCACTGGCGCACACCTTCGGCCAGACCGGCCCGTTCCGCCCCGCCAACACCGATCGCCGCGCGCCCGGGCTGGTCTTCGCCGGGTCCGGGACCGTGCCCGGCGTGGGGGTGCCGATGGTGCTGATCTCCGGGCGGCTGGCAGCCGACCGGGTCGACGAGGCACCGCGATGAGCCCGCACGCCGACTCCCGGCTGGCCGCCTCGTACCGGCGCTGCGAGCGGTTGACCTGGAGGTACGGCACGACGTACTACTGGGGTGCGCTGCTGCTGCCGAAGCAGTCGCGGCGCCACGTGCATGCGGTGTACGCGCTGTGCCGGTTGGCCGACGACGTGGTCGACGACATGAGTGGTGACGTCCGGCAACGCCGGGACGGCCTGACCCGGTTCCGGATCAGGTTCGGCGCCGACCTGGCTGCCGGGGCATCCGACGACCCGGTGCTGGCGGCGGTCGTCCACACCGTACGGACCTGCGGCATCGACCCGGAGTGCTTCGACCGGTTCTTCGACGCGATGGCGATGGACCTCGACGTGGCGACTTATGACACCTGGGACGACCTGCTCGGCTACATGGAGGGCTCGGCCGCGGTGATCGGCGAGATGATGTTGCCGGTGCTACGACCACTCG